>JAIDMU010000184.1 GCA_029050415.1 Malacoplasma sp. | reverse complement strand
TGAGTAAAAAATTAGTAAGATACAGAATTTAAAAGAACAACTATATCTTTATAAAAATAAGAATATAAAATTAAAATGGTTTAATTTTATATGTTTGATTTACAAGTTATTGATAAAAAAAAATTCTTAAAAAAAACAGATTTAATTTTAGTAAAAAAAATTGCTACAACTATTTTTAAATTAGAAAAATTAAAAGGAAAAATAATTTTTGAATTACACATTGTTGATAATAAAGAAAGCAAAAAAATAAATTCAAAATATCGAAAAAAAGATTATCCAACAGATGTAATTTCTTTTTCTTTTTGAGAAGAAGGATTGTTAAAAACAGAACTATTAGGAGAAATTTTTTTGAATTATGAAAAAGTTGTTAGTCAAGCAAAACAATTTAATCATTCTTTTGAAAGAGAATTAGGTTTTTTAGTATCACATGGAATTTATCACCTATTAGGGTATGATCATGAAAATGAAGATGATGCTAAAATAATGTTTACCAAACAATATGATGTACTAAAATTATGTGGATTAGGAAGTATAAATGATAAGAACTAATAATAGATTTATTGCATTGTTAAAGAAATTTAAATATGCATTTAGAGGTTTATATGTTGCAATTAAAGAAGAAAAATCTTTAATTATTGACTTAATTTTTTCTATTATTGTTTTGATTATTGCAGCTGTTATTAATAACTATATGCAAATGGTTGATTGAATTCTTTTGGTTGTTGTGATTTGTTTGGTTATTGGAATGGAACTAATTAATACTGCAATTGAAAATTTAGTTGATACTATATCTTTTAAATATAATATTGATGCAAGTAAAATCAAAGATACAGCAGCAGCTACTGCTTTGATTTTTTCTTTAATGGCTGTAGTTGTTGGTTTATTAATTTTTGTCCCTAAATTTATATTAATTATTCAAGGTGGATAAAATGAAATATGTATCAGTATCAATTGTAGGTAAACCAAATGTAGGAAAATCAACATTAATAAATGGTATTTTTGAAAAAGAAGTTGTAATTTCATCAAATAAACCACAAACAACTAGAAATATGATTGAATTAACATATGATTATGATAAAGATTATTTAATTAATTTCATTGATACTCCAGGATTGCATAATCCAAAAAATAAATTAGATTTATTTTTAAATTCACAAGTTAAAGCTTCTCTTAAAAAAAGCGATTTAGTTTTATTTATTTTTGATGTTTCAAGAGAATTTGATGAAGAAGATAAAGAATGTTTAAAAATTTTAAAAGATTTTCATATTGAAAATCCAGTTTTAATTTTGAATAAAAAAGATTTAGTAAACAAAAATAACATTGAAAAAAATAAAGAATTTTTATTAAAACAATTTGAATTCAAAAAATGCTTAGACATTAATGCTAAAAATAAATATGATAATTTAAAAGTTTTGGATCTTATTAAAGATTTTGCTTTTGAATATGAAGGCAATACAAGTGACTTGCATTCTTTAAAAAAAGAAATTTCTGATAAGTTTTTTGTTTCTGAAATAATTAGAGAAGTTATAATCAATCTTTTCAGACAAGAAATTCCATATGGTGTAGCAATAGTTATTGATGAAATGAAATATGATAATGAAAAAAATTTATTATCAATCAACTTTTCAATTGTTGTAGAAAAAGAATCACAAAAACCAATAATAATTGGTAAAAGTGGACAAATGATTAAAAAAATAAATCAAACTGTTAGAGAAAAACTTTTACAAACTTATGATTGTAAAATTTTTACATCTTCTTATGTTAAAGTAAAAAAAGACTGAAGAAATAATGAAATACAAATTAAAGAATTAGGATACAAAAAATAATGGCTGAAACCATAACTAATGGATTTTTAATTTTTAGAAAAGATTATGAAATGTTTGATGAAATTTTAGGATTCATTAATGAACATGGAAATATTTTTTCTGTTTTAGCATTAGGTACAAGAAAAATTCTTTCAAAAAATTCAAGAAATTTATTTTTTGGTTGCTTATCTGAATTTTCTTTTTTTTCTTCAAGAGATATTGATTTTAAAATGGGAAAATTAAAAAAAGTTGTTATTTTAGAAAATAATATTTCAATTACTAATAGATCTCCTTTAATTTTATTTAACAATATAATTTATAAGAGCAAAATTAAAGGAATTCCTGTATTTAATGAGTTAAAAAAATTGGTTCAAAATTTAGTTTCATTTAACCAAGAATATGATGATGTTTTAATTATTTATCTTTTATTTAAGGTTTGTAAATTTTTAGGAATTAAACTCAATTTAAATAGTTGCACTAAATGTGATAGCAGAGTAATTTTTTCTTTTTCAAATGATAATTTTGGTTTTGTTTGCAAAAAACATTGTTTTGAAAATTATAAAATTTTAAATAAGGGGTTAGAAATTTTATATTTATGCAGTTTAAAAAAATTTCTAGTAGCAAATAATTATGAAAAAAATATTAAAAAAATTGCTGTTAGAATTTTAGTTGATTATATAAATTATCATGCTGGAATAAATCTTTTTAGTTATTTATTTTAATAACTGATTAAAATAAATAAAATAGGAGTCATATATGGACAAAAAAAATAGTCAAGAAATAATTGTTAATCACTTAAAAAACTATGGATTTGTTTATCAAAATTCAGAAATTTATAATGGTTTAGCTAATGCTTGAGATTTTGGACCATTAGGTTCTTTATTAAAAAACAATTTAAAAAATGCATGATTAGATTTTTTTGTTTATTCTAAAAAAAATATGCATTTAATTGATACTAATATTATTTTGAATTCAAATGTTTGAAAAGCTTCTGGACATGTTGATAATTTTTCTGATCCTTTAATTGATTGTAAAAGTTGCAAATCTAGATATCGTGCTGATAAATTGATTTTAGAATTTACTAATGAAAATATTAATGAACAAACAAGTTTAGAAATTTTAGAAAAAATTATTTTAGATAGTAAAATAGCTTGTCCAAACTGCAAAAAAAGTGATTGAACTAAAATAAGAAAATTTAATTTAATGTTTAATACTTCAATTGGTGTTGTTGAAGATAGTAAAAGTGAAGTTTATTTAAGACCTGAAACAGCTCAAGGTATTTTTATTAATTTTAAAAATATCCAAAGAACTCAGAGATTAAAATTACCTTTTGGAATTGCTCAGATTGGAAAAGCTTTTCGAAATGAAATAACTCCAGGAAATTTTATTTTTAGATCAAGAGAATTTGAACAAATGGAAATAGAGTTTTTTTGTGAAAAAAAAGATACAAACAAATTTTTTGAATTTTTCTTAACAGAAATCAACACCTTCTTAACCACAATTATTAATTTAAAAAAAGAAAATTTAAAAATTATTGATTATCCTAAAGAAGAGTTAGCTCACTATTCAAGTAGAACAGTTGATATTCTTTATAATTTCCCGCATGGTTTTAATGAATTATGAGGTATTGCTGATAGAGGAGAGTTTGATTTAACACAGCATCAAAATCATTCAAAAAAAAGTTTGGACTATTTAGATGAAGAAACTAAGAAAAGATTCATTCCAAGTGTTATAGAACCTTCTGTTGGAATGGAAAGATTATTATATGCACTTGTTGTTGACGCTTATAAAGAGGAAGTTTTAGACGATAATTCTACTAGAATTGTATTAAAATTTTCTCCAAATTTAGCTCCATATAAATTTGCTGTTCTTCCTCTTTCAAATAAACTAAGTGATAAAGCAACTGCAGTTTTTGAGCAACTTATTTCTTCTAAAAATATTTGTACATATGATGCTGCTGGTTCAATAGGAAAAAGATATCGAAGACAAGATGCAATTGGTACTCCATATTGTATTACAATTGATTTTGACACTGTGAATGATGATACTGTTACTATCAGAGATAGAGATAGTATGAAGCAAATTAGAATGAAAATTAATGAAATTAATTTAGAAAAAGTGAAGAAAGCTTTTTAAAAAATGAAAAATGATTACAACAATTCAAGTTTTATATCTGATTTTTTAAATTCAATTAGCATTGTTGATGTGGTTCAAAATTATATTAACGTTAGCAAAAAAGGACAAAACTATTGAGCGTTATGTCCATTTCATGCTGATAAAAACCCTTCTCTTTCTGTTTCGCAAACTAAACATATTTTTAAATGCTTTGTTTGCAATACAAAAGGAAATGCTATTAATTTTGTAATGCTTTTTAAGAAATGTTCATTTATTGATGCATTAAAAGAAATTAAAACAATTTTAAATATAGATAATCCTAGTTTAGAAAATTATATTAATAATTCTAGCAATGTTAACAAAGAAGAATTAGAAATTTTTGAAATTAATAAAAAAGCTGCTTTTTTTTATCATAGAACTTTGTTTAATAAAGAATCAGAACATTGTTTAAACTATTTAAAAAGCAGAAACATTGATGAAAATATAATTGATTTTTATGAATTGGGTTTTACACCAAAAAACACTAATCGTGATTATTTATTAAAATTATTTGAAATGTCTAATAAAGAAAAAAATGGAGAACCTTACTTATTGCTAAAGGCAGGATTAGCCACTTTGAATGACAAAGAAAATTTTATAGATTTCTTTTTTGATAGATTAATAATTCCAATAAAAAATGAACAAGGATACATCTGTCTATTATACACATATCA
>JAIDMU010000183.1 GCA_029050415.1 Malacoplasma sp. | reverse complement strand
TATTTATAGAAAATTAATGTATTTGGTGTAGTCATGGGAAAAAAAGATAATTTTATTCATAAAATTCCAACTTATGATGAAATAAAAAAAATGAATTTAAAGCAGTTAAATTTTTTAACTGGACTAATAAGATCAAAAATTATTGAATTATCTAGGAATAAAAGTTTACATTTTTCTAGCAATTTAGGAATAGTAGAATTATCTTTAGCCTTATTATATGTTTTTGATTCTCCAAGTGATTTAATTTTATATGATACAGGCCATCAAAGTTATGTTCATAAAATGATTACTAACCGATGAAATAAAATGGATTCAATTAGAGAGTTTAACGGACTTTCTGGATTTCAAAATCCAAATGAATCGGAACATGATTTAATATCAACAGGTCATTCTGGTAACATTTTGTCTATATGTCAAGGTTACATAGAAAATTCAGAAAATAAAAAGAATTTTTTAATTCCTGTTATTGGTGATGCAGCTTTGTCAAATGGACTTGCTTTTGAAGCATTAAACAACATATCTTTTAATAAAACTCCAATGTTAATTGTTGTAAATGATAATGGAATGTCAATTTCAAAAAATGTTGGTGGTTTGCATAAAATGATGTCTAAAATTCAAACATCAAAATTTGTTTTTTGAACTGAAAAAATGTTAAAAAAAACATTGTTTAAATTTGAATTTGGAAAAAAAATATATTGGTTTATTTTTAAGTGTTTTGAAAAAATTTCAAATTTTTTTAAAGGTAAAAATTTTTTTGAAAAATTAGGATTTCATTATTTTGGTGTTGTTGATGGACATAATTTAAAAAAGATTATTAAGATTTTAAAAAGACTAAAAAATTTAGTTGAATTTGGACCAATTATTTTACATGTAAAAACTGTTAAAGGATATGGATTGAAAGAAGCAGAAGTTGATGAAAAAGGCTTGTTTCATTCTTTGGATTTAAGTAAATTATCAGTAAAAGAAAATTCAAGTTATGGTGAAGTTGCAGCAAATTTTTTAGAAAAATTAATTACATATGATAATGATATTAGAATAATTAATCCTGCTATGACTTTGTCTTCTAATTTTTTGGAGTTATCACAAAAATTTCCATCCAATTATGAAGATGTTGGTATAGCTGAAGAACATGCAATCACAAAAGCTGCTGGAATAGCATTAACAAATAAAAAAGTTTTTGTTTCTATCTATTCAACTTTTTTACAAAGAGGATATGATAATGTTTTTCATGATGTTGCTAGGTTAGAATTACCAGTGGTTTTTTTAATAGATAGAGCTGATATCTCTTATCATGATGGTGACACACACCATGGTATTTATGATTTAGGGTTTTTAAAAAGTATTCCAAATACTATCATTTGTAGTCCGTCAAATAAATATGAATTGGAAAAACTTATTGCTATGGGTTATGAAAATAAAAAAGATCCCTTTTTTATTAGATATTCTAAAGATATTTGTTTAGAAACAAGCAATCAAAAGGAGTTTACTTTAGGATCTTGAATTTTTATTAAAAAAAATAAAGAGTCAAAAACTTGTATTATTTCATATGGACATTTTGTAAATGAAATATACTTAGGTATTAAAAATAAACAAATTGATTTAGTAAATGCTTTATTTTTAACTAATTACAATAAAGAGTTTGTTAATAAATTATTAAATTCATATCAAAAAATTTATGTTGTAGAAAAAGTGTATGACAGTAACTGTTTAGGAGATGATTTAATTAAATTAGCTTTTGAAGGAAAAAAGAAATGTTCAATTATAAAAATAAATATAAAAACTAATAAAATTGGTTTTGGTGATAAAAAAACAATTGATAAAAAATTAGGAATTGATATTGAAACAATTATTAAC
>JAIDMU010000182.1 GCA_029050415.1 Malacoplasma sp. | reverse complement strand
CTGATAAACATAGTGCTATGAGAGAATATAGAACGATTCTTTTAAATGCACCCAGAACTTATTTTTTAAAGAATCAAAACAAATATCTTTTTGGGAAAGATAAAAATAATAATGAATCTTTATTTGTGAATATTTATAATATCAAAAAATATTAATTACAAAGTAACTAAATCATGAAAATCATAAGCATTTTTTAATTTATAATTCCCGATTTTTGTTCTTGTTAAATTTTTTAAATATGCAAAATTATTTAAAATAATTCCTATATCATTGGCAAAAGATCTAACATAAAATCCTTTTGAAACTTTCAATAGTATCTTTGCTATTTGTTTTTCAAAGTCAAAACTTATTAAAGTTGTTTTATATATTTGTACTTTTCTAAAAGGTATTTCTACTTTTTTATTTTTTATTGCATAATCATAAAGTTTTTTTCCTTTGATTTTTATTGCAGAAAAAATAGGAGGTTTTTGATAAAGAAAAACATTGTTAAAAAATTTTAAAGTTTTTTCTAGCATTCATTCATTTATTTTCAAATTAGTAAAATTTATGATTTGGCCTTCACTATCAAATGTTGAAGTTTGATAATTAAATTGGATTTCTGCTAAATATTCTTTATTTTCTAAAATAAGTTTAGTAAGTTCTTTAGTTTTAGAATTTGTAGCAACTAATAATAATCCATTAGCTAATGGATCAAGAGTTCCTCCATGTCCTATTTTTTTTATATTAAATGCTTTTTTTAAAATTTGTATTGTTTCATTTGAAGAAAAAAATTTAGGTTTATTAACTAAAAATATTTTGTCATTTAAATCTATTTTTGATTTTGCATGATAGTTTTTTTTAATTTTCATAAAAATATTTGTCTTTACTTCAAATCTTTATTTATTATTAATAGTATTATGTTTAATTTAAATTAGTCCTTTTATTGTACATAATCATTAGGAAAAGAATAAAATATGAAAATTGACTTAGAAAAATTAAAAGAATTTGAAAAAGAAATTGAGCTTATTGCAAATGAAAAAAATGTTTATGATAAAAGAAATATTTTTTTAAAAAACTACATTTCTCCACTTTACAAAAAGATGAAAGATTTAGATGAAAAAGAAAAAAAAGATTTAGGTAAAAATCTAAATGAAATAAAAGAAAAAATTGAAAAAATTGTTGAAAAAAGAATTAATCAAATAAAAAAAGAGAGAATTTTAAAAATTAAATCTGAGTATGACTTAAATTTGCCTGCCAATTTTTTTGAAACAGGGTTTGTTAATCCATTAGATTTAGTTAAAGAACAAATTATTAATTTTTTTAAAAAAGCTAATTTTAAAATTTTAACTGCAAGTGAAGTTACTACAGTTGATTATAATTTTGATAAATTAAATATTAAACAAGATCATCCAGCAAGAAGCATGTCTGATACATTTTTTATTAATGAATCAAAATTATTAAGAGTTCATAATACTGCAGTCACTGCAATGGCACTAGAAAAATTTAATAAAGAAAATGAAATAAAAGTTTTGTCTTATGGAAATGTTTATCGAAAAGATGATGATGATGCAACACATTCTCATCAATTCAATCAAATTGATATGGTTTGAGTAAAAAAAGGAATGTCTTTAGCAAACTTAAAATGAATAACAGACAAGTTAGTTAAATATATATTTGATGATGAAGATATCAAAGTAAGATATAGACTTTCTCACTTTCCTTTTACTGAACCTTCTTTTGAAATTGATGTAAGTTGTTTTTTTTGTAAATCAAAAGGATGTAACATTTGCAAAAAAACTAAATGAATTGAAGTTCTAGGAGCAGGACTATTGCATCCTAATGTGTTAAGAAATACAAATATTAAAAAAGGATTAAGTGGAATAGCTTTTGGAATTGGTATTGACAGAATTGCAATGTTAAAATATCAAATTTCTGATATTAGAAGAATGTATAATAATGATTTTTTATTTTTAAAAGAGTTTAAAGGAGATAGATAGCATGCTTTTATCAAAAAACTTACTAAATTCTTTGTTTCCGATTTTTAAAAATGTAGATAATGAAAAACTGGAAAAAATGTTGAATTCAATTGGTATAGAAGTTGAATCAATTTTTAAGTTTGAAGAAACTAAAAATTTAATTGTTGGGGAAATTAGAAAAGTTAATAAACACCCTAAATCTGATAAATTAAATATTTGTGAAGTTTTTTTTAAAAATAAAATTCATACAATTATTTGTGGGGCAAAAAATGTTAAACCAAAATTAAAGGTTATTGTAGCACAAGTAGGAACAAAAATGCTTGATGGTAGAATAATTGAAGCAAAAGAACTATTAGGTGTTAAATCTAATGGAATGATATGTTCTTACAGTGAATTAACATCAAGAATTGAATATTGTGGAAGTGAAGAAATTGAAAATATAATTGAATTAGATAATAGTGCCAAAATTGACGATGAAAAACCTTTAAAGTATGTTGGAATGGATGATGAAATTTTTGATCTTTCAGTTCCATCAAATAGAAATGACTTAAATGGTATTTTGGCTATTGCATATGATCTAATATCTGTTTATTTTCCAAATATTAGACTAGATTTTTCACTAAAAAATCTGGAAAAAATTAAAAAAAGCGATTTTAAAATTTCAATTGACAATAACCTTTGTTCTTTTTTTTCTATTATTGATGTAAGGAATGTTTATATAAAGCATTCAAGTTGAAAAGTAAAAGGTTGATTAATAAATTCTGGAGTTACTCCAATCAATCAAATAGTAGATTTAACTAATTTAAATACTATTATTACAAGTTCACCTAGTCATGGTTATGATAAAGATTTATTAAATAATGAATTAAATGTTTGTTTAAATAGCGAAAAAACTAAAGTATTTCCTTTAAATAAAAAAGAATATGTTTTAGAAAAAAATGAAACAATTTGTGTAACTTCTAAAAATAAAATAACTTCAATAGCAGGAATTATCGGAATAGAAGAATGTTCTATTAATAATAACACTAAGAATGTTATTTTTGAACTTGCTAACTTTAATAATTTGCTTGTTAGAAAAACAGCAGATAAGTTAAATATAAAAACTGATGCTTCAGTTTTAAGTTCAAAAAAAATTCCTTTATGAATAACTTATAAATCTACAGATTTTTTAATTGGTTTATTAATTGAAAATAAATTTGAAATAAATGGAATGAATTTAACTGGTATTAAACCTAAAGAGATTTCAATTGATTATGATGAAAAAATAATTATGGAATTGCTAGGTAGTAATTTTCAAAAAGGAGAAATTACTAAAATTTTGAAATCAATGGGTTTTAAAATCAATGATAACAAAATAACTGTTCCAATTTATCGAGAAGATTTAGAAACTATTTATGATATTGTAGAAGAATTATTAAAAAAAATTGATGTAAATAAATTACCTGGGTTACCAGTATTAGATTCTGCTATTGATTTTGATTTTGATTATTTTGAAGAGAATAGAGTTTTTTTACAAAAATATTTTATTAATAAAGGTTTTAGTTTAGTTAAATCTCTTAATCTTACATCTTTGGAAAATAATAAAAAGTTCAATTTATTTGATGTAAAAAAGGAAATTAAAATAATTAATCCAATTTCAAAAGAAAGGGAATTTTTTAGAAATAATTTGATTCAGCAGCATTTAGAGATTCTTTCTAACAATTATGCAAGAAAAAATCCTTTATTTAATATTTTTGAAATTCAAAGTTTAACTTATGAAAATAGTTGGAATCACCATTTATGTTTGACTCTTTGTGATGACTTATTTAACAATAAAATTAATGGATCAAAAATAAAAATTGATTTTCTTTTATTAAAATCTATACCTGACTCTTATACAAATATGACGCTGCCGACG
>JAIDMU010000181.1 GCA_029050415.1 Malacoplasma sp. | reverse complement strand
ATTACTTTCAAAAAATAGTTCCAATAAAAGATTTTAAAGTCAATGAAAAGATTAATTCAAAAGTAAAAAACATTTCTTTAGATAACTTGAATTTTTTTAAAAATAATACTTTTCATATTTTCAAAACTAAAAACATTTACCACTTATACACACATCAAAAAATCACAAAAGAAAAAAATAATAAAAATAGTAAAATAAAAGAATTCAATATTAATAGTGGTGGAATCAAAGAAATGTTAAATGATATTGAAAATTTTTTAAATCACTAAAACAATAGAACAGGGTAACAAAAATGAAAAAAGAAATAAAAAATAACTTAGAAACAATTCCTTTAAGCGAAAACCATGAATTTATTGAAATTAAAAATATTATAAAAAAATACCCAGATGGTTTTTTAGCAGTAAAAAAAATAAATTTATCAATTAAAAAAGGTGAATTTGTTACAATTCTAGGTCCTAGTGGTTGTGGGAAAACAACAATTTTAAAAATGATTGGTGGTTTTGAATTACCAACTTCAGGAAAAATATTAGTTAATAAAATTGACATAAAAGATTTGCCGATTCAAAGAAGACCAACAGCAACAGTTTTTCAAGATTATGCTCTTTTTCCAAATATGAATGTTGAAAAAAACATAGCATATGGCTTATCAGAAATTCGTAAACCTTTAGAAAATGTTCCAGATAGTTATAAAAAAGATAGTGAAAAATACTTTAATGATTGTTTGAAAAAATCAAAATCAAAAATTAAAGATATTGAAAAAAAACGAGAAATTTATTTAAAAGAAATCAAAAAATTAGAAAAAAAAATAGACAGTTCTCATTCACTTTCTGAAGTTAGTAAATTAACTGATGATGAATATGAACAATTAATAGAAAATATAGAAAAAGAATATAGTGAAAATCACAATCAAAAAGAATTGTACAAATCAATTCCACTGAAAATAAAATTTATTGAAGTTCTTAATAATGCTTTAAGTTTTTTAAAAATTAATAAAAACATAGAGTTAAACAGCAAAAATCAAGATCAGTTAATCCAAAAATATTTAAAGTATGAAAAAGCTTATCGAATTAACTCTATTATTAAAAATAAAATAAATTATTTAAGTTACAAAGCTGATGATTTAGATTATTGAGTATCATATTGACAAAATTATCCATATCAAGAAAAAGAGTGATTTGATAAAAGAAAATTAACTAGAAAATTAACAAAAAAAGAAATCAATGATGAAGTAAATAAAATAATCCAAATCATTGGTTTAGAAGGTAAAAACAAAAAAATGCCAAGTGATTTATCTGGGGGAATGCAACAAAGAGTTGCATTAGCTAGAGCACTAGTTATAAAACCTGAAATTTTATTATTAGATGAACCACTTAGTGCATTAGATGCAAAAGTAAGAGTTCAAATGCAACAAGAATTAAAAAATCTACACAAAAAATTTGGAATTACATTTATTTTAGTTACACATGATCAAGAAGAGGCACTAACTTTATCAGACAAAATTATAGTAATGTCTCAAGGTAAAATTCAACAAATTGGAAAACCAAATGAAATCTATGACTCACCCGCTAATAATTGAGTTGCAAACTTTATAGGTAAAGCAAATATCCTAAAAGGAACTTATTTAAAAGGTAACAAGGTAAAACTTTTTGATAAAGTTTTAAAAGTTGATAAAAAATATAATAATTTTGCAGATGGTGAAGAAGTTAATATCATGATTAGACCAGAAGATTTCGATGTTGTTACTCAAGGAAAAGGAAAAATAAAAGTTACTGTTTTAGAAACAACATACAAGGGATTAATGTGAGAACTAATTTGTGATTATGAAGGAACTCTTATTAAACTTGAAGCTGTAAATAGAGCAAAACAAGAACAAGAAATTTATTTAAATTGGGATAATGAAGACATGCATTTAATGAAAAAAGATGATGAAAATGATACTTATGTTGATGAAACTAGTGAATTTGAGATTATAACAAAAAATGCATATAAGAAAAAAATGAAAGAAATAAAAAATAAGAAAAATTCAAAAAATAAAGGAGGTAAAAAAT
>JAIDMU010000180.1 GCA_029050415.1 Malacoplasma sp. | reverse complement strand
ATCATAAATATGCATTAGTTGGACCAAGTGGTTGTGGTAAATCAACATTAGCAAAAATTATTTGTGGCATTATTAAACCAACTCAAGGTAATGTTTTTTTAAATAAAGAAAATATAGATAATTATCAAATTAAAAGCATTTTAGAACATGTTGGATATATTGAAGCTAATCCTTTTATACTAGCAGACACAGTTAAAAATAACATTACTCTTTATGATAAAAATTTTGATAATCAAAAATATGAAAAAATTATTAAATTATTAAAATTGGAATCAATTGATAATGACTTAATAATAGATGAAATTCAAAATGATTTATCAGTTGGGCAAAAACAAAGAATTAATTTTGCTAGATATTTATATGCTAATTACAAATGTTTTATTTTAGATGAAGCTACTAGTAATTTAGATAAACAAACTTCTGATTTAATCTTAAATTATTTATTTGAAAAAAAAGATGTTACTTTAATTAACATTAGCCACCACATTGACAAAGAATGTCATAAAAAGTATGATAAAGTTATCAATTTATCTAATCATTAAAATTAGTAAATAAAAACCTTTTCATTATAGCATTATTGTGAGAAAAGGTTTTTATTTAC
Organism: Malacoplasma sp.; assembly: GCA_029050415.1. GTDB lineage: Bacteria > Bacillota_I > Bacilli_A > Mycoplasmatales > Mycoplasmoidaceae > Malacoplasma. The sequence goes on along the minus strand of JAIDMU010000180.1, from coordinate 6,911 downwards.
TATTTATTTTTTTATTGTTTTATATTTTTTTCTAGGTGATTTTATTTTTCAAATTGCAATTCCCATAATTGCTACAAGTGCTATTAAAGCTACACAAACTCCAACAATTATTGCAGTTTTATCATTAGGTGTTTTATTGCTTTCTTCAGCATTTGGGTTATTAGTTGGCAATTCATTGAAATTTGATAAATCTTTTACCTCAATTGTTTTTCAATCAGAAAAAGAACCATTAAAGTTATTTGAGTCATCAACATATGCTTGAATATATCAAGTTCCAATTTCAGTTGGTTCATCATAAATTAAACAATTTTCATCATTTGGATTTTTACAAAATTGGTATTTTACTTTACCAAAATCTGAATTAGCAATAGGTTTATTATCTACTATTTCAAAATTAGTTATTTTATTGGTTTCAGCTTTGTAAATTTGAAAATCTATTTTAACTGATCCATAATAATTTTTGATTCCATAAATTGTTATGGTTGCAATCCCAGCATTTACATTATTTTGATAAGAAATTTCATAATCTTGTCCATTTGTTAAATAAACATTGTTATTATCTTCATCTTCAAAATAAACTACAATTTCTGGAGTGATTTTTTCACCAGTATAATAATATTTATAACTATCTACTAAATCAGATAGAGCTTTACTTATATCTTTTTGTTCTTTTTTATTAGGAATATCAGGTTCAATAGGAGTTGGGGGATTAGGGTTAGTGTTAGGATCAACATTAAAAAACAATGTTCATGTGTTTGTACACTTTTTAGTTTCTCCATTGTGTGTAATATTTAAAGAAAAATTTAACATTCCACTTTCTTTTTTTTCAATACTTTCTACACTATATTTGAATTTATCATTGTCTGTAACTGGATTTTTTAACATTGATAAAAGATTAGTTTTATTTATTTGGTTATAGTTTTCTCTTGTAATATTTCTGTCTTTTAATATGAAAAATATACTACCTACTCTTCTGTCTTCAGATTCTAAATAATTTGGAGTTCAGTCATTTGGCATTTGTTTATCTTTTATAATTACTTTTTGAGACACTTTTGTAGTGTCAGAACTCAAATAATTTATTTCATATTCTCCAGGAGTATTTATGTCAACATTATTTGAATATATTGTTGGTTTCATGTTTCCTTCATATAAATATTCATTTGTAAAAAATTTAATATTTTCATAACCAAAAATCATTTTTTCACCCTTATATCCAATTACATCTTTAGTTAAAATAACATTTGAATTATCAGGTTTTTTATAATAATTAATTGTTATGTTATTATTTGAAATTTCATCATAATTATAAGATTTGTTTGATTCTGGAAAAACTTTATAATCTCATCCAATTTCACTATTTTTATTAGTTTGTAGGTTTTGTACTCAAAAATCAGTATTTTTTGGGGTAAAAGTTTGGTGTTCATAAACTTTTACTTGTTTTTGCTGTAAAACTGTTTTTCCATCTTCATCAAATAGTTTTAAATTAATAGTTTTATATTTTAGTGGTTCATAGTATAAAGTAACATTTTCGTCTTTTCCATTTAATTGCACTTGCATATCAGAATCAGAAGACTCAACAAAACGATATCCATTAAAAATAATTTTTTCAATTGGTACATTATCACCGTCACTATATCTTAGACTAACTGGATAAGTGTTTGGAATATTTTTGTTTGTTGTTTTGTCTTTGTATTCAACATTAACATTAAACATTTTATTACCTACATTGAGTTTTTTTAATTGGTAGTTATCATCTAAAACATAACTACCATCTTCATTTTTTTCGTGTAGTGATTTATTCTCTCGGTCTCTGCTAGTTGCTAAAATTTTGTTTGTTTCACAATCTATTATCTGTCCAATGATTTTGTCTGTTTTTAATAAGTTTGTTAATTTTTCATCTGATTTTACAACCATTCCTTTTTTTTGGTTTGGTTGAACAATATATTCTTCTGATTCTTTTAAATATTTTTGATTATTATTGCTATCAGTTATTTTTATTTGTAATTTGAATTTTCTTGTTTTTTCAGATCAATTATCAACAACTGTTCTCAATATTAAATACTTATTATTTGCAGTAACTATATTTTCATCAAATACTTCTTCTTTTGATGATCATTTTTTTAAATCTTCATCTTTTGATTCATATTTAAAAAGCTCTGGATCTGCTATATATAAATCTTTTCCAAGTTTAAGTTCATTATTAATCATTTTAGAAATTTGATGTTCTGAAACTTCTTTAAAATTTAAATATGTATCATTGTTCATCTTTGAATATGCAGTTGGAATAGTTAAATAGTTTGAACCACCTTTACTAAAAATTCCTATATCTCGATAATATAAAAACTCTTTTCATTTTATATTGTTTGGATCATTTGTAACATCAGCATTTGCACCAAATGAAGAAGCACCTGCATTGTATTCATCTTCAAATTCAAATATTAAATGTCCTAATTCATGCATACCAGTATGATTAATATCTTTTGTACTAATTAAACTTGCATTATAACTAGTTATAGCTCTTGCACCACTGTCTTTGTTGACTATAGTTATGTTATTAGGTCTTAAGTCAGTGTTTGAATCTGCAAAATTATTTGTAAAATCAAAATTTAAAACATTTGCTTTTTTATATCCTATTTCTTCCGCTGAATTCATTACTGTTGTATAAAAACTAAAAAATCCTTTACCATTAGATTGTGAATCATCACCTGTAAAATTTGGTGAAATTGAATAAACATTAATATTGTTAAATAATTTGACAAAAGTAGTTGAAGGTGGTGATGCTCAAGCTGATCCATCAAAATAACCTTTTATTTGATTATTATAAACAAAATCTGCAAAATCTTTTGTTTGAGAACTATTATAACCATTACCTAAATATAATAGATTAATTGCATTTCTATCACTTTTTGCTTTTCTTATTGTGTGAATTGTGAATAATGGATCAACTTTAGCTTGTGTTTCATAGTTTGTAGTATCTGTTTCAGATTGGTGAAATTGTGATGATAAACTAATAAAATCATCATTGTAACTGCTTGTGAATATAAAGGTTGCAAAACCAATTGAAAATAATGAAAAAGATAATCCAATTTTTTTTATTTTCTTTTTATTCATAATACTAGCCTAAAAAAATCTTATTTACTTTTATTATATATATATATATATATATAGATACTTTTTTATTTATTATCACACTTATAAATTATTATTTTATAGTGGGTAAATTATGAAAGAATTTAAAAGCTATATTGCAAAAACTCTTATTGAACAACTTAATATAAGTGAATTAAATAACCTTCAAAAAGAAGTTATTCCAATTATTAACAAAGATAAAAATATTGTTTTAGTTTCAGAAACAGGAACTGGAAAAACTTTGTGTTATTTAGTTCCAATCCTAGAAAAAATAGATTTAGAATCAACTAATTTGCAGTGCATTATTGTTGTTCCTACAAAAGAACTAATTAGACAAATTACTAAAATTTTAATGGAATTTAAAAAGAATGAAAACAAGTTGTCATATTTATCTATTGTTAATAACACATCAAAAATAAATTTTGAATTAGAAAATAAGTTATCAAAACACCAGATTATAGTTTGTTCACCAAACAAGTTTAATGAAATAACAAAATTTAAAAACTATACTAAATCTTTAAAATTTATAGTTTTAGATGAAGCAGACATGACTTTAGATTTAGGTTTTTTTGGACTAGTTAATCAAGCTTTTAGCAATATTAAAAATATTACTGACATTAAAAAAATTGCAACTTCAGCAACACTACATGAATCTCTTTCTGTTCAAGTTACAAAATTTTTTAAAAACTCAGCAATTATTAACCATAGTCAAAATATTTGAAGTAATAAAAATATTAAGCATTTTGTAATTCACTACAATCAAAGTGAGGACAAAAAGAAAATGTTAGTAAATGTTATTAAAAAATTAAATCCTTATTTTGGAATTATTTTTTGTAACACTAAAAAAGAAGTTGATCAAATTTATGAATATCTTTATGAAAACAAATTTAAAGTTTTGAAGTTACATGGTAATTTGAATAATCGAGAAAGAAAAAATATTTTTAGAGAAATTAAAGAGAACAATTTTAATCTTTTAGTGGCATCAGATTTAGCATCAAGAGGAGTAGATATTGAAGGTGCAAGCCATATAATTTCTTTTGATTTGCCAAAAGAAGATTTGTGATATGTTCACAGAGCTGGTAGAAGTGGAAGAAAGTTTTATAAAGGTAATTCTTATGTTTTTAATGATAGAAATTCAATTTATCAAATTCAAAGACTTCATAGAAAAGGAATTGAATGAAACCATCTAAAATATAATAAAAAAGATTTAATCGAATATCAGTATAAACTAAAACCTAAACCCAAAAAAGAAACTGAAGTAGATAGAAAAATTAGAGATGTTATTAATAAATCAAGTAAGAAAGTAAAACCAAATTATAAGAAAAAAATAAAATTACAAATTCAAGAAATTAAAAGACAAGCAAAAAGAAAAAGAATAGAAGAACTTGTTAATGAACAAAGATTAAAAAAATACAAAATTGAAAGTGCAAAAAAAACTAAATTAAAAAAAGAAAGAGGATACTAATATGCCAAGAAAACATTTAATTGCTTCTGGTATTAATAAAAAGCAGCAAATGCAAGCTAAACTTGGAAATAAATTAGCAAAAGAAATTAAAGCAGCTGCAAAAGTTGGGGGTACAAATCCAGAAGCTAACCCAAGATTAAAAGCAGCAATAGATAAGGCTTTGCAAAATAACTTATCAAAAGAATCAATTGAAAAAAATATTAATGGATCAGTTAAAGATCCTTCATCATTATTAGATTCAGAATATGAAGGATATGGACCTAATGGACTTAGAATCATTGTAAAAACTTTATCAGATAATGTAAATAGAACAATTAGTTCTTTAAGGGGATATTTTTCTAAACTAAAAGGAGAAATAGCAAAGCCTAATAGTGTTAAAAATTCATTTAATCATGCAGGTGAAATTATTGTTTCTAAAAATAATTTATCTGAAGATGAACTAATGGAAAAAATACTAGTTGCACTAGAAAAAATTGAAGTAGTTAATAATGAAGAACCAGTTCAAGAAACAAATGAACATGAAGATTGTTTTCAAATTATTACTATGCCTAAATATTTTTATAAATTAAGAGATGGTCTTAAAGAATTAAAGGTTGATATTTTAGAAAGTGAGATTAAATATATTCCAACTGATTATACAGATTTAAATAAGGAAGATTATATAAGATTAGAACGTTTTTTAGATAGTTGTAATGAAGATGATGATGTTCAATGAGTTATTACAAATTTTGGTGAGGTAAAAGATTAATATGTCAAAAATAGTTAAGCAAGAAGAAAACTTTTCAAAATGATATACATCAATTATTGAAAATGCAAATTTAGTTGATTATGGATTAGTTAAAGGAACTATAGTATTTAAACCATATGGATGAGCTATTTGAAAAAGAATTCAAGAAGAATTTAATAAAGTACTAATTCGAAAAAAAACCCAAGAATGTTGCTTCCCTTTATTAATACCATATTCAGAATTTCAAAAAGAAAAAAAACATGTAGAAGGATTTAATCCTGAACTTTTTAAGATTTCACATTTTGGTAATAAAAAAATAGAAGATGAACTTGTTTTAAGACCAACATCAGAAATTTCTTTTTGTCATTATTTTAAAAAAAATATAAATTCTTATAATGACTTACCATGTATTCTTAACCAGTGAGCAAATGTATTTAGAGTAGAAAAAAACACACGCCCTTTTTTAAGGACTTCAGAATTTTTTTGACAAGAACAACATGCTGTTTTTGAAACAAAAAAAGAAGCATACGACTTTGCAATTAGTATGGCTAATGAATATCAAGATTTTGTTAAAAATTATTTATCAATTGATTCTTTGTTTGGGGAAAAAACAGAAAATGAAAAATTTGCAGGTGCTGAAAATACTTTTACTATTGAAACATTAATGCCTGATGGTCAAGTTTTGCAATCAGCAACATCTCATTATTTAGGCCAAAATTTTGCAAAAAGTTTTGACATTAAATTCCAAACAAAAAATAATGATTATCAATTTTTATTCCAAACATCAGCTGGTCTTTCTACTAGAATACTTGGTGCAATTATTATGAGTCATTCTGACAATAATGGGTTAGTATTACCGTTTAAAATTGCTCCAATTCAATTTGCAATTGTTTGTAGCAAAGAATTAGAAAGTCAAAGTTATTTAAAAAATATTTATAAATTTTTATTTGGATACAAAGTTGAAACATTTTTTGTAGAAAAATCTTTGGGTTTAAAACTTCAAGAAAATGAAATAAAAGGTATTCCTTTCCAAGTTATCATTGGAAAAAAAGAGTTTGAAAATAATTCAATAACTATTTATAAAAGAGATTCTAAAACTAAAGAAACTATAAAAGTTGCTGATTTTAATAAAGAATATGTTGAAAAAACAATAGATGAGTACAATAATAATTTATTTTCTAAAACAAAAAATAGATTAGAAAATTCAATTATTTTTGTTGAAAATTTACAAGATTTTAAAAAGGCTTTAGAGAAAGGTAAAATTATTTCAGCATATTGAGCTGGTTCAAAAGAAGATGAAAAAAAATTAAAAGAACTAACTACAGCAACTCCTAGATGTTTTAATATTAATGAAAAGAATAATCCTTCAAAAAAGTGCTTTTTTACAAACAAAGAAAATGCAAAACTAGTTTATTTTGCAAGAGCTTATTAATCAATATTTTTTTTAATTTCATTTAATACTAAATTGTATTCTTCTAGTAATTTAGTATTTTTTAATAAGTCACTATACTTTGAAAATTGATAATAATTAATAAAATTTTTAAATAAAAGTGTTGAGAACTGTTTTCTAATTTTCAATGTGTTTGTCAT
>JAIDMU010000018.1 GCA_029050415.1 Malacoplasma sp. | reverse complement strand
AAAAAACAAAAATAAAAAGAAGTGCCCACATAAATTTTATTATTATGCGTTGCACTTCATATTTCAATCGAGTAAAATCTCTTTTTTACAAGAGATTTTTTATTTTAGATTGCCCATAAAATTACAGCACCAATAATTATGGCAAGTACTGAAATTCCAGGAATTATTCCTGTTAATCACTTAATAATTTTTCCAATTATTGGAATCTTTTTAATAACAAACATTATTGTAAAATAAATACAGAAAACATCTAAACCAAATAGGAAAACTATAGCTCCAATGTTTTTAAGACTTGACTGACTACCTGCATTATTAATATAGTTGGATAAATCTTGTACACCTGGTATCTTGGTAGCTCACTCTCAACCAACTTGTCTAGCATGATCTATACCACCATTAGTTTGGACACCAAGATAAGAAATAGTAATTAAAGTAACAATTATTGTTATTACTAAAAATACAAGAGTGAAAATTAATTGAAAAATAAAATTTAAAAAAAAGTTACCACTCTTTCTTTCTCTTCTGTTTCTTCTACCCATAAATTCTCCTTATTAATTTTTAAACAAAAATAAAATCATGATTTTACCATGATTTTATTATACTATTTATATCAATCCTTTATCTACAGCAGATTGATGATGAATTCTTCTTATTTCTAATCTAACAAAGTTTTTTTGTAATTGGAAAAGATGCTTTTTATTAAATTTAAATAAAATATAGTAAACAAATGTTTGTACATTTAACATTCCTAAAATTATCCAAAAAACTAAAGTAAAAGCCAAATTGGTAGAATTAAATAACTGACTTACTATATTTGAAAAATAATTCACTATCCCAATGGCACCATTTGTTGCTATGTCATTTCAAGCATTAGAAACCTGTAAAAAATCTAAAATAAAAAATGGATAACATAAAAACAAAGCAATAATAATTAAAGGTCAAACAAATAATCCAAAAAATAAACAAAGATATAAATTGCCTTTAATTCCCATCATTAATTTCTTATTAAAATTAATTGTTCTTTTTGCATCACCATATGCAGTCATTAATCTAATTAAAGATAAAATTTGTCCAAGAAAAAAAGGTAATAAATCTGTTAAAGAAACTAAATAAAAATCATGATATTTTTTTACTTCAACATACCTTCCAAATTTTGAGGCACATTTTCGCATTTCACGATATTCTTCTTTTTCTTTTTCAGTTAATAAAGGAATTTCTTCATCTGTATATCTTGGAATATTTTTTGGAATAACTCATTCTTCATTAACTATTTTTTTTGTAGGTGTGGCTTCAACAATTTGATTTTTATTTGTTTCATTATAAACATTAACAGAAATATTATTACTAATTGGAGTCATTTGATTATCTTGCTCTACAACAACACCTTCAGATTCATGAATATTATTATTATTATTGTAATTCATAACTACTTACTACCTTTCTTTTTTTCAAAATTTGATAGTTTCATTTTCATTTCATTTTCTAAAATAATCAATTTCATTCATTGATCATTTTCTGGGTTTAAAAAATAATAAGAAAATAAAGTAGATATATTAAAACAAGGAGCAATGGCAAAGAAAATTAGAGTAACTCATCAAGCATCAGTTTGAAAAAAGTTCGCTAAGATTTTTTCAGCAAAAATTTTAGTTGCTTGTTCTTGTCCACCAGCTGTAAAGAAATTATCAAAAACACTTTTTCAATTTTCAAAAAAAACATTATGGTCTTGATAACCTACTATTGGACAAAAAAACAAAATCACAAAAATTGCAATTGGTCCAAATAAATAGTGAATTAAAGTTGATCAAACTATTCTTTCTTTAAAGTATCAATATAATCCTTCATTGAAAATTGTTGTTGATCTAATTATTCCATATGTTTTAGAAGATGATAATAATGAATGAAATCATCCTATAAAAAAAGGTAAAAAATCCATTCAACTAACATCAAAAAAATATGGAACCTTATTGTAAACTGAAACTTCATCAGAAGAATTTAATCGCTGGTTTTTAGCAATTACTTTATCAACTTTGTAATGATATTCTTCTGGTCAATGAAGACTTGGTTTATCGACATTAATAACTTTATCTTGCATTAAAACCCCCTAAAAAATAATAAAAATAGATTTTGATACAATAGTTAATTATTTTAAAATAGAAAAATTTTCAAAGTATATATATAATTATAAGATTTTAACAGCAAATAAACAATAGAAAAGATAAAAAATAAAAAACTAATTCATATAAATTTATTTCACTTTACTTTATTAGATAAAAATAGTTTATATAATAAATGTCAATTAAAAATTTTTTATAACATAGAAAAAATAAAAAATAGTTTCCTTGTTGTTTAGACAATTGAAACTATATTTAAATCTATTTAATAATAACTCTAATATGATTTTTTTTACCTTTATGAATTACAAAGTTTTTTTGATTGATTTTTAAATCACTGATTTTCAAATTAAAATCTGTTATTTTTATTTCATTAATTGATACAGCATTACCACTAATTAATCTTCTTGATTCTGCTTTTGAGGGAGATAATTTAGTTAATACTAAAAGATTTGCAATTGAGTTATCTTTGTCCAAATCATTTTTACTTAATTCAAGTGTAGGTAAATTTTCACCAATATTTTCAAAAGCAGCTTTAGATTGTTCAATTGCTTTTGCTAATTCTTTTTCACCATGAATCATTTTAGTAACTTCAGCTGCTAAAACTTTTTTAGCTTCTATTATTTTTTTTCCTTTTTCTTTACAAAGGTTTTTAATAGCAGAATCATCCAACTCAGTTAATAACATTAAAAATTTTTCAACATCTAAATCATCTATATTTAATCAGTATTGGTAGAATTCATATGGACTTGTTTTATTAGCATCTAATCAAACAGTTCCAGTTGCAGATTTTCCCATTTTTGTACCATCATGTTTTGTTAATAAATTTAAAGTTAAAGCATAAGCATCACTATTTGATTTTCTTCTAATTAAATCAGCACCTGCTAAAATATTTGATCACTGGTCACTTCCACCCATTTGTAAAATAACTTTATAATTTTTATTTAAATAATAAAAATCATAAGCTTGCATAATCATATAATTAAATTCCAAAAAAGAAAGTCCAGATTCTTGTTCAAACCTTGTTTTAAATGCTTCAGCTGTTAACATTTTATTAACTGAAAAACAAACCCCAAATTCTCTTAAAAAATCAATTCAATTAATTTTTAATAACCAATCTGCATTATTAAGCATAATAGCTTTATTTTTACCTTCAAACCTAACAAATTTTGACATTTGTTTTTTTAAGCACTCACAATTGTAATCAATAGTTTTTCTATCTAAAAGTTTTCTTATTTCACTTCTTCCTGAAGGGTCACCAACAGAACCAGTTCCACCACCAACAACTAAAATAGGATTATTACCAGCATCTTGTAAGTGTTTAATAGCCATCATTGTTAAAAAATGACCAACATGTAAACTATCAGCAGTTGGATCAAAACCAATATAAAAAGAAATACCTTTTTCAAGTTCTTTTTTTACATTCTCAAAATTTGAACATTGATAAATATAACCACGTTCTTTCAAAAATTCAAAAACATTATTTTTTTTCATTTTAATTTAACCTTAATTATTCTTCAAGATCATAAACAAAACCTTCAGAAAATTTAATTTTGAAAGTATTTAGTTTTTTTAACTCTTCAATATCTTTATCTTCTAATTTAATTTGAAATGAATTAATATTAGAAATAACTCTTTGAACAGAACTTGTTTTAACAACAATACTATGACCTAACGTTCCAATAAAAGCAATTAAAATACCTGCAACATCAGTTCCATATTTTTTACTCATTTCAATTAACAAATGATTTTTTTGATTATCAACAATGTCTCCTAAAGGGCTTCAAGCTTGTACTTCAATATTTTTTGAATTATTGTATGCAACACGATCTGCTCGATAATTATTTACTGATAATTCAATTTGATTTGATGTTGGATATACTTTTGTTCTTTGATAAATTATATCTAATGCATCTCTATCATAATTTGAAACTCCTATTTCATCAACCAGACCTTCTTTTTTACATTGAATTAATTGTTCTCATGCTGAAATATCCATATTTAAATTAAAATGTCTTCTATGTAGTAAACACATATCCAATTTCTTCACTTGCAATTTTTGACAAGATAATAAAATTGCATCTTTTACATTTTCATAGAATTGTGGTCACACTTTAGTTTGAATAACAATTCTATGATTAAACCCTTCTTTTTCTAGCTCTTTAATAGCTTTTCCAATTTCTTCTTCATTTCGATAAACATGGGCAGTATCAATAAAATCATATCCACTTAATACTGCTTGTTTAATACACTCTTTTAAAACATTAACTTCACGAATTTGGAATGTTCCATAACCTATTCTTTTTTTCATTTACAACTCCATAGAATAAAAAATATTAACAATATAATTTTAATTATAGTTATTAATATTTTTAAAATTGAAAAAATTCATCAGTTCTTTCTTATATTTTTAAATGATGCTGGTTATTTAAAATAACTTTATTTATCTCTCCACCGCCTAAACATATTCCATTTTGATATGCAACAACATATTGACCAGTTGTAACTGCCATTGCATCCTCATAACAAAAAGCAACAGACTCATTTGGAAAAATATTAAATTTTCCAATGATTTTATTTTTAGTATGTCTAAACCTTAATTCGACATTATTATTGTTTGGTATATAACTTATTCAATTAAAATTTTTTGAAGTTACTTGATTAGAGTTTAAATGTTTATTCTTATTTTTTACATTTGAAACAAAAATAGTATTTGTTTTAGGATCTTTTCGGCAAACAAAATATTTAGATTCATGACCACCCAAATTTAAACCTTTTCTTTGACCAATTGTATATAAATGAATTCCTTCATGTTTTCCAACTGTTTCATCAGTATCAATATCAATTATTGGTCCCTCTTTATTTTTAATGTAATTTCTTAAAAAATCTCTAAAATTTCTTTCACCAATAAAACATATTCCTGTTGAATCTTTTCTATTTCAATTTGGAAGTTCTAATTTATTAGCTATTTCTCTAACTTCTCTTTTTGTTAAATCAGATAAAGGAAAAAGTGATTTAGATAATTGATCTTGATTTAAAAAACATAAAAAATAAGTTTGATCTTTTTCATCATCATATGCTTCTAATAATTCATAAACATCTTGTTCTTTATCATAATTAACTTTTGCATAGTGACCTGTTGCTACAAAATCACAATCAAAATTTTTTACACAATAATCATGAAAAGTACCAAACTTAATGTATTTATTGCACAAAACATCTGGATTTGGAGTAAGTCCTTTTTTATATTTAGATAAAAAAGGTTCAAAAACCATAGTTCAATATTCTTTAATAAAATTAACTCTATGTATTGGAATATCTAATTTTTTACAAACTAAACTAGCTTGTTCAAAATCATATTCTGCTTCACAAGTACTTAATTTATTCTTGCTAGAATCTTTTGATTCATTATTAATATATGGATCTCAATTCTGCATAAAAACTCCAATTACTTCATAACCTTGTTCTTTTAAAAGGTATGCTGCAACAGCAGAATCAACTCCACCTGAAATTCCTATTACTACTTTCTTTTTCATATTAATAAATATACCACTAAATTGTAAAGAAAATAAAAGAAGGACTCTTTATCCCTAAGAGTCCTTCAAAATCTACTCACTTTTGCTACCCTTTTGAGGTAACCGGTGCACAATACCAATCTTTTAAATAAAAGATACCGCTGAAATTTCACTAATAAGTTTTTAGTATGTATTGTGAATAAGGGAAACTTTTCTCTCAAACAAATCAATACCAAACTCAGTAACTATAACATCACAACGCATCAGGTGGCCCTTACCATTTTTAAATCCCATCCAATAGAACTTTATCCGGCCAAGAATAGGTTCTATTTTCAACGACTATTATATGACACCAAAACTGCCCGACACAGAATCAGCGACTTGCTATTCTGTTACGCTACCTTGTTTTTTATTTTTCCACTCTCAAGAATTGTCACCCACCAGGCTATCAGGTGACCAGGCTTTTTATTCTTTTGACTAAAAATAAAAACTAGCGAAAAGCGCAATATCAAGTTTAAATGATTTAACATTATTGCGCAATATTATTAGAGCATAAAAAAATAAAAAAATCTAAAAAAATTAACTTTTTTTTCATTTTTTTGCAAAAAAATCACTTTTTTTTAATATTTTGATTAAAAAATCATTAAAAATTCTTAAATTTTTAAAAAAATGCTCC
>JAIDMU010000179.1 GCA_029050415.1 Malacoplasma sp. | reverse complement strand
ATATTTTTTTCTATCATAGAACTTTTTATAACTAAAACTTTTGCCATATCTAAATCTCCTTATTTTAGTAAAAATATTTTTATTAAAAGATTTTAATATATATAAGTTAATAATAAATAAAATTTATTCTCTTATATTATCAAAAACTTTTGTGAATCAATTTTTGTTTGAACTATCTGTGTTTTCCATTTTTGAAGTGCCAGCACCAATTTTTTTAGTTGGATAATTATTATAAATTTTATTAATCAATAATTCTCCATTAATTTTAGTGTTTATATAGTGCATAATTGATGCAATTAAAGAACAATATTTAGATTCTTTAATGCTAAAAATATTTGGTTCTATTGCAAAGATATCAGCTCTTTTTTCCAAATTTTCACGAATATATGGAAATCAAGAATCTAAAATATTCATTGAAGAAAAAATGTAAATTTCATCAACACCCAAAAAATCTAATTTACTTTTTTGAGTATAATAATTTAATAAATAAATTAAATTTTTTATTCATATAAAGATTTGTTTTTTAATGTCTTGAATGGTTGTTTGAGAATAATGCATATATTTTTCTTTAAAATGATTAATTAATGCTAGGTTTTTGTTAAAAGAAGAAATTGATTTATAAATTTTTAAAAGTTCTATTGATTTTTCTTCATCAATGCTTCCTATTTTTCCAATTTCTGATGTTAAATGTCTTATCCCAAAATCATAGCTTGTTTGATTAACTAAAACACCATTCTCATATCTTTCAAATGAACTTTTTAAATGTCCAATGTTTACTAAAATTTTTGATTTTCTTTCTTTGTTTAAAAATAATTGATTCATAACTAAACTATCACAAGTAATCATTTTAGGTACTAAATTAAAATACTCTTCAAAAATATGTTTGTATTTTTCAACCACTGTTTTTTTAACTAAATAAGTATTAATATTTCATCCAAAAGATGTTATATTTTCACCAATATTTGGAAAATATGAATATGATTTATTATTCATTTTTCAATTGATTACTTTTTTATCTAATTCC
>JAIDMU010000178.1 GCA_029050415.1 Malacoplasma sp. | reverse complement strand
TAATTATTTAGAAAGTGAATTAAAAAAAGAACAAGAAAAATTTTCAATTATAAAATTCAAAGAAGTTGAAGAACTAATTGATATTCAAAATAATGAAATATCAACATTATTAAATGATTGAGAAAGATTGATTTTTGAACTAGAAAGATATTTAGAAAATGTTTTGAATATCTCTGGTGAAAAATATGATGAATATAGTTCAACTAAAATAACTGATTTAAATAGCTCTTTAGGTCTTGTGATTAATAATTTCAAATCAAAAGTTGATAATTTAGAAAATAACTTTAAAAATAAAATTTCTAATATTAATGAGAATATAGATTCTATTAAAAATGAAGAAATTTTAAAGATACAAAAAAATTTATTTGACAATTACTCTTTCTTAAAAAATGATTTAGAAAATATTTTCAAAAACATTTTATTTAAAATAGATGAAATAAAAAGTAGTGAAAATAATGAAATTTTAAAATCTAAAGTTAATGATTTAGTTAGTGATGTTCAAAATATTAAAAGTGCTAATGAAATATCAGTTAAAAAACTAAATGATAAAAATTTACTATTAGAAAAAATTGAAAATTTTGTTACTGAAAAATTTGAAAAAAATAAAGTTAATAACAAAAAAATTGAAAATTTTTATGCAAATAGTGATGATGAACTTTCAGAAAAATTAACTAAATTAGAAAATTGATATTCAAATTTAGTTAATCATATTGAAAACAATAATAAAGATGTTATTAATGCATATGTAGACAATAAGATTAATGAAATAAGAATTGAAAATAATATAAATGAAAATGATTTATTTTCTACATATAAAGCAGTAATTTCTAAGTTGTCACAAATATCAAATTTATTAAATTTATCAAAAGATAATATTTCTAACATTTTTAATGATTTATTTAGAAATTATAGAAATGAACTTAAAATTTCAAATTTATTAGCAGAATTTAATAAAGTTGTTATAGCAAATAATAAAATGATTGCTAATTTATCTTATCAAAATGACAAATATTTAGAATCTATTCATTTAGCTAAAAAGAAAAACACACTATTTGAAATCGGAAAAGAGCTTGTAGGAGTTTTAGATTTATTAACAAAAAGCCAAAGTTTATTAAGTTCAGAATTTGCAAATTTTGAAATAGAACAAAAAGCATTAAATCAAATTTTATTAAATCCATTTAATGCAGATGTTATTGAAAACGCTTATCCACGATGTTTAGTTTCTTACGGTTAGCAAAAGCATTTTTACTGATTT
>JAIDMU010000177.1 GCA_029050415.1 Malacoplasma sp. | reverse complement strand
CAGTAGTTAGATTGAATTTTATCTCTAGAAAATATTATAATTCTTTCATTTTTATTATCTCTATCATTAGCAAGCGAAAGTGAAATTTCATAAATTTTTTTTCCTTTTGAAACAATTAAATTTTGTTTTATTACATAAAATTTATTTTTGTTATTGTTTTCATATACTTTAGAAAAATCTATTTCATTAAATAATTGAAAAACTTTCAAATAATATTCATTTTTTGTTTCAAAAATAGACAGTAATTCATTTATATTTTCTAATAAATTAATAGAGTAATTCTTATAAAAAAATTCTTTTAAAAAGAATAAACCATCATATATATATGATAAAAGAAATTTAGAATCACTTTCTTTAATGAGTGAATGAGAAATAGTTTTTTGAAATATAGAATGCAGCTTAATCAAAAAATCATATTCTCTTTTTGACTTGATCCATTTTAAAATTTTTTCAAAAGAATTTTTTGAAAAAATGTCATCAAATATCTCTTCATTAGAAAGTGAGTAAATTTTTGTCATCAATTTTTCAATAAAACTCCTAATTGGACTTAAAAATTGTTGTGAAAAATATCCACTATCATCAATATTAATATTTTTAATTGTTTTAGTTAAATATTCGTTAATAGTTTTAATTTTTTCATCTATTCTCTGATTTTGATAATCATATAAATTTTTATTAAGTTCTTTATTTTCTTTTTCCATATCAACTTTTAAATTAACATAAATAAAATAATTATTTAAAATAAATTTAATAATTGTTTTTTATAGGTAGAGAAAAATGCATAGATATAATAATATTATTTCAATGATATTGGACTATTTGGTTGAAAAACTTACATCTTCAAAAATTGAATTATATTATGACTCAAAAGATGGAAGAATAAATTCTGCTAAAGATGAAAACAAAGTTTTAAATGAAATAAAAAATAATATGGAAATCCAGAATTTTTTTAGAAAAAATGAGATAAAACTCATTGAACCAAAAATTAGAGATTGGTTTGATTTTGCACTAAGCAAAAATGATTTATTTTTTCCTATAAATATAAAATCTACCAATTTAAGAGATAATCAAAATGATAATTTAAATTCAAAATTAGGAATTTATTATGCACTAACAGGAAAAGTTCCTGATTTTGATAATGAAATTAAATGAGAAAGCTTTTTTAAAAAATTAAGTTTAAATTTCACTGAATCAAAAACTGATTATTTTTTTTTAATAATTAACAAAAATAACACAAAAGATATTTTTTGAACTTCATTAAAAAAAATAGAAACTTTAACTCCTACAGGAAATAATTTACCTTTTCAATGCATATGAAATAAAAACAGAAATCATATAGAAAGAGACTATCAAAGTGCAAAAAAATTCATCATGAATGCTTTTGAAGAAAGTATAAAAAAAAGGACAAAAATTCTTGATGATTTTAATAAATATTTTAAAAAATAAAAAAATTTACTTAAGAATTGCTTTTAATATACTTTGACTAAAATGATACCTTCCATCTTTCTTAATGCCAGCTTTAACTCAATCATAAGCATTTAATTTATTTAATAAATCAAGTGCATTTTTTCTTGTTGAAAAAGTGTAAATACATAAAACAGATGCATCATAATTAATAAATTCACCTTTTTTCAAATTTTCTAAAATATAAAACGGGTTTTTTTTTCTAGTTTTGCAATTCACAAAAATCATAAACGTAAAGTTTTTTGGGGGTTTAGGAACAGGCCTAATTCACTTATATGGTTCATATTTAATAAAAATAGTTTTTTTTGTTCTTTCTGTTGATGAAATTACAAACTCTACATTACCTTTTTCTAAAGAAGAATTAAATCCTGATGCACCACCAACTTTAATTTCTGTTTTTGAATTAATTTTTAAAAATGACCCAAAAATAATTTTCCCATTACTAAAAAAATAATCAATTTTATTAGGGTGATTTTTTGTCTTTATTAATTTTAAAATTGCAGTAGGTACAGATGCACCATCTCAAACATTTTCACTAACTTCTTCTCAATAAGTTATAGAAAAATTATCATAAATTTCTTTATTCAATTTTCTTGCAGAACTATTTGTAAAAATGTTACTTGCAACTATTCAAATTATTTCTCCATTATCCAATAAATCACTAATTGATTTTTCTAAAAAAAAATGAAATAAATTAGGCTTGTGTATTAAATAATTTGTATGAGGTCTATTTTTAATGTTTTTAAACTCTACATAAGGTGGATTTCCTATGATTACATCTGGTTTAAATTTAGTATCAAAAAAGGATTTTATTACTGCGTTTTTGTGTGCAACTTTTTCATCGATTTCTATTCCAATTACATTTTTGTATTTTCTCTTTAACTCATAATAAAAATTACCATTTCCAGAAGAAGGTTCTAAAACTAACACAGGATTAGTAATAGTAATTAAATTAATCATTTTATTTACTATGTGATCAGGTGTAAAAACTTGTCCTAAAAATTCTTTATTCACTAACGTCTCCAATAATAACTTTTATATAAAACAACATTTAAAAACAAAAATTTAAATTTTATTTTATTTTTTCACAATAATTAACTTATTTATTTTATAACCTTTTTTAATTCATTTTTTTTCATATTCTGTTTGAACATTGTCAATATTATCTAAGTTATATAAATTCTTTGTACCAAAAATTAAATTCAAATTTTGATTACGAATAGAACTTAAAGAATAATTAAAAAAATCAATATTATCAGTTTTAAATTCAATTAAACCATTTGGTGATAATAATTTTAAAAAAATACTTAAAAAATATGAATTTGTTACTCTAAATTTTTCATGATGTTTTTTAGGTCATGGGTCTAAAAAATTTAAATATATTTTATTTATTTCATTTTCTTCAAAAATTTCTGAAAGATTTTTTGCATCAATATCAATTATTTTTAAATTATTTATTTTTTCAATATTATTTAATTTATTAATTAACTTACTTAAAATTGTTGGATACTTATCAATAGCAACAAAATTAATATTAGGATTTTTTAAAGCTTTTTGAAAAATAAAAATTCCTTTACCACTTCCAATTTCTATTTCAATTGGATTGTTATTTTTAAAAATGAACTCATTCCAAAAACCTTTATAACTTCTTGGAGCAGAAATATAATAGTCTTTATTATTAAATAATTTTTGTTCAAAAAAATAATTTTTTCTCAATCTTCCCATAGTTTATTTTTCTAATTTTATTCCCAATTCTTGTAATGATTTTTCTGAAACATTAGAAGGTGTATCAAATAATAAATCAGTACCACTAGAACTTTTTGGAAAAGCTATAACATCTCTAATATTATTAGTTTTTAACATTATCATTAAAAGTCTTTCTAATCCCAATGCTATTCCACCATGTGGAGGAACCCCATATGAAAAAGCATTAATAATAAATCCAAATTTATCATTTATTTCTTTTTCTGATAATCCTAAAAATTTAAAAACTCTAGTTTGTAAATCTGTATCATAAATTCTGATTGATCCTCCACCAATCTCATAACCATTTAAAACAATATCATAAGCTTCAGCTAATGTTTCTTTAGGATTTTTTTCAAAGTTATCAACTCATTCTTTTTGTGGCATTGTAAAAGGATGGTGAGCTGATACATAACGATTTTCTGTATCACTATATTCAAATAAAGGTCAGTCAACTACTCATAAAAAAGCAAAATCTTGATTAATAACAACCTTATTAGAAATATTTAAAAATTCTTTTCTTACAGCCCCCAAAGCTTGTAAAGTTGTTTCAACTTCATCTGCTATAAAAAATAAAACACCTTCTTCTAAATTATAGTCATTACAAATTTTTTCAATAATCTCTTTTTCTACAACACTTGCAATTGATCCACTTTCTACTTTTTTATTTTTTATAAACAAATATGCAAGTCCTTTTGCTTTATTATCAAGTGCTATTTTTTCTAATTTTTTAATGTCGTTTTTTGAAATTAAATCTTGTAAAAACAATCCACCAATTCTTTTTTTAGAATCATAAACATTTTTAAAAATTTTAAATTTAGTATTTGAAAAATAAGAAGTTAAGTTCATTATTTTATTTTCAAATCTTATATCTGGTTTATCTGAACCATAATTTTCCATTGCATCACTATATTTCATTCTTAAAAAAGGTATTTTTAAATCAATGTTTAAAAATTCTTTAAATAAATAAACTAAAAGTTCTTCAATGATTGACTGTATTTGATTTGCATCTAAAAAAGATGTTTCAACATCAAGTTGTGTAAATTCAGGTTGTCTATCAGCTCTTAAATCTTCATCTCTAAAACATCTAGCAATTTGAAAATAACGATTCATTCCAGCAATCATTAATAGTTGCTTATAAATTTGAGGAGATTGGGGAAGAGCAAAAAATTTTCTACTTCTTGTTGGTACAAGATAATCCCTAGCACCTTCTGGAGTTTGTTTAGATAAATAAGGTGTTTCAATCTCATTAAAATCATTGTTAATAAAAAAATTTCTTATTAAATTAATAATTTTTGATCTGATGATAATATTAGATTTAACAATTGGTCTTCTCAAATCTAAATATCGATATTTAAGCCTTAAGTCTTCTAATCCATCAGTATTGTCTTGAATTAAAAAAGGAGGTAATTTTGATTTTGAATATACTTTAAAAGATTTTAAGTCAATTTCAAATTCACCAGTTTTCAATTCTTTATTTATATTACTTCTTTTTCTAACAATTCCTTCAATTGCTACCACTGATTCTTTAGGAGTTTTTAAACACTCTTCAAATTGCTTGTTTTTTTCTTCAACAACAACTTGAACAATTCCAGTTATGTCATAAACATCAATAAAAAGTAATGAACCTAATTTTCTATTTTTTTTGATTCATCCTTTTACACATATTTCTTTATTCAAATGTTTTTCACAAACATTACCACAATATACTACTTTTGTTTTTTCCATATAACACCTTTTATTCAGAAAACATTAAATCTCTCATTAATTCTTCACAAATATTTTCAACTTCTTCTACAACTTTATTCATTTTAACTTTTTTTGTTTTCTGTGTTCCTTGAATTTTTAAAGTTACTACATTTTCTTCTAACTCTTTTTCACCCAAAATTAAAATTATGTCAGGATTAAATTTTTCAGCATATTTAAAATGCTTATCTAATTTAGAAATTTCATAATTTGATTCAGTTGTAATTGAACATGATCTTAAATCATTAATTAATTTCATAGCATTCATAACAGTGTTTCCAACTGTTGCTACATAAACATCAATTTTATTTGGTAAATAAAATTCATTTTTTTCTCTAACAGCTAACATAATTCTTTCAACTCCTAAAGCAAATCCTATGCAATCATAATTAGCACTAGATCCCATTTCTTTAAGTAGATTTTGATATTTTCCTCCGCCTATTAAAGTAGACTGCCCTGTTAATTGATTTGATGTACTAACAAATTCAAATACTAATCCAGAATAATAATCTAACCCTCTTACAAGAGTAGTATCTATTTGATAATTAATATTTAAAAAATCTAGAATTTCTTTAATTTTATTAAATTCTTCTTTTTCGCTTTCACTAAAAAATTTTTCAACTTTAGGAGCATTTATTACAAAATCTTTTTCACCATCAACTTTGTCATCAAGAATTCTTAAAGGATTTTTTTCTAGTCTATTAATTGAATCTTCTGTTAACTCATTTTTATATTTTGAAAAATATTTTTTTAGTTCTTCAATTCATTTAACTCTAGTTTCAAAACTACCAATATAATTAATTTTTATTTCATAATTTATAACATTCAATTCATGTAGTAGATGTTTAGCCATGAGAATCATTTCAACTTGTTGATAAATATTTTTAATTCCAATACATTCAACTCCAAATTGAAAGAATTGACGAGTTCTTCCTTTTTGTGGTCTTTCATATCTAAACATAGGACCAAAATAAAAAAATTTAAGTGGTAGTGGATTAGTGTTTAATAATTTATTTTCAACAACACTTCTAATTACGCCAACTGTGTTTTCAGGTCTTAAAACTAAATCACGATTAGATTTATCTTTAAAATCATAAAATTCTTTTGTAACAATATCACTTGATACTCCTATATTTCTAATAAACAATTCTTTGTGTTCAAAAATAGGTGTAATGATTTCTTTAAAATTAAATATTTCTGCAACATTTTTTAAAGTAGATTTAATTTCATTAAATAATTCAACTTCTTTTCCAAACAAATCAAATGTTCCTCTTGGTTTTTGATAAATCATAATTTTCCTTTTGTATTTAAAACCATTATATAAATTATAAAAAAGTCATAAAAAATTTAGTTACATTTTTCTATTTTTAAACTATTTATAAATACTCTAACTTGATTATTTAGTTTTTTAATATCATCCAAGTTTTTTACATTTTGTCATTTTTTAAAATGATTTAGAGTCTTTTCAATTAATAAATTAATTTGTAAAAAATTTATTTTGTTATTTTTAAATAATTCAATACAAACATCATTTGCAGCATTTAAAACTATCGGAATATTTCTTTTGTTATTTTTTAAAAAATCATAAGCTCACTTAATTGGTAATCATGTTTTTAAATCAATCTCATTAAAATTTAAATTCAAATTATTAAAATTTAAATCTTGAATTATTTGGGAACCAGAAGTAAAACCACTTATTCCTTGTTGAATTGCTAATTTCATATCAGGAGTTGACATACAAGCAAAATAAGAATTATCAGTGAATTTTACTAATGAGTGAACAATCGATTGTTTGTGTTGAACAACTTTAATGTTTTTTGTGTTAAATAAATAAAAAGCTTCTATAATTTCAAAACATTTATTCATCATTGTTGCTGAATCAACTGAAATTTTATATCCCATATTTCAATTAGGATGTTTAATTGCATCATTAAAGCTAGCATTTTTTAATTCTTCTTTTTGTTTATAAAAAAAAGGACCACCACTACAAGTTAAAATTAACTCTTTAACTTCTTTAGAATTATTTTTTAAAATATCATATAAGCTTGAGTGTTCTGAATCAACAGGAAAAAACTTTGATTTGCTTTGTTTTAGCAAATCATTAATTAATCAACCTGCAATTACTAATGATTCTTTATTTGCTAAAGCTAAATCATATTGTTTTTCTATAACTAAAATTGTTTTTTCTAACCCTTCAAACCCAACAATTGCATTCAAAACAATATCAGGTTTAGATTGATCTAAAAGTTGATCAAAAGAATTAACATTATTAATTTCATTAATTGAAGGAGAAAATATTAAACTAGTTGGAAACTTATTTTTAATTTTTTTTGCTAGTTTAGTGTTTTTATTATAAGAAAATCCAACTAATTCATAATTTTCTTTTTCAATTACTGTTAAAGCAGAATGGCCAACTGATCCAGTCGCACCTAAAACCAATATTCTCTTTTTCATTTTTATATATTAACTTTTAATATATTTTAATTGGTTATTAACAACCTCTAAAAATTCTTTATCTTTTAAACGGTATTTTTTAGTAGGATTATTTTCATTTTTTTCAATAAATTCAATGATTTGATTGATTTTATTTTCATT
>JAIDMU010000176.1 GCA_029050415.1 Malacoplasma sp. | reverse complement strand
CCATTAGATGAGTATTTTTTATTTAACTTTAGTTATTTATAGTATCTTGATTGCCAATTATGTCAAAACCATTAATTTCAAAAAACAAATAATTCAATAGATCTATGTAAATGCTAAAAATCACATTTGGATTATCTTGAGTTATAAAAAAACTAACTTCATTTTTTAAATCTTTAAATATTGAAAGAGGGATATCATATACATAAATGCAAGTACTTTCATTTCAAATTTTTCCTTTAAAAACATCAAAACCACTTTGCTCAATACTTTTAATTTTATTTGCAAAAAATTCAATTTCAGGACTTTGCTTTAAAAAAAAGGAATTTATCTTTTTCATCAGTGAATAAATCATATCCATATTTTGAAGGAATAATAGTGATACTTGCTTTTATTTCTAAATTACTATCAATTACTTGGTAATCAAATGTATTAAACTTAAAAGTTGAATGGTATTCTCCTTGTACTGCAACTCATTCACTACCAACAAAATGAATTCGTGGTGAAAGTGTTTTACAAGCAATAGAAACAACAGGAATAGAAATAATTGGACAAAATAATAAGATAAATTTAGTTATTTTTTTTAAATACTTTATTAATATGCATAATTTCTTACCTAACATGATTTTAGCATTGGTAATAACTAATCATTTGTAATTTTTAATATATAAAAACTCTTTTTTATTTTCTTATAAATAGTTAATAACACAATTACATTGCTATTATGAAGTTTTCTTATTACCTTAAAAAAATAAAAAGTGTTTACATAAATTTTATTAATTATGTGTTGCACTTCATACCTAAATCAAACTAATTTAATATTTGTTCATTATTAATAATTTCAAAACCATTAATTTCAAAATACAAATAATGTAAGCCATCCATATAAATATTAAAAAGTACATTTGGATAATCTTCAGTTATAAAAAAATCATTTTCTTTTTTTAATTCATCTATCATTGAAAAAGGAATGTCATACACATAAATACATGTGCTTTTATCATAAATTTTTTTTGAAAAACATCAAATCCACTTTGTTCAATACTTTTATTTCTATTTGGCAGAACTTCAAATTGAATAAAAGAAAGAAATTTATCATCTTCTCATATAAATAACTCATACCCATGCTTTGAAGGTATTATAGTTATACTTACTTTTATTTCTAAATTATTTTCAATTATTTGGTAATCAAATGAATCAAACTTTAAAGTTGATTTATAATCTTTTTCACCTATAGTTCATTCAGTGCCAACAGAACAGTATCTTGGAGTAATTGTTTTACAAGCAACAGAAATGATAGAGATGCAAAAAAGCGGAGAAAACAATAAAAATGATTTTACTAATTTTTTAAATAATTTGTTAATATGCATAGTTTCTTACCTAACTTGATTTTAGCATTGGTAATTACTAATCACTTGTAATTTTCAATGAATGTTCTTATAGATTGGTGTCTCAAATCATAGGAAATTAAAAATGTTGTATTATTTTAAAACACTCCAGAATATGTATAGATTTTTGCCTTATTTACAAAGTGTAGTTAAATTGTCAGTTATAAAAATTAAATAAGCAAATTCAAATGAAAAATTTATTACTATTCAACTTCTCTTGATTTGATAATAAAGAATTTTTAATATCAAAAGTAAAAATATAAGTAATTTCTTTTCTAATAATTTCTTGCTCAAATA
>JAIDMU010000175.1 GCA_029050415.1 Malacoplasma sp. | reverse complement strand
AAACTGTATATTATTCTTCTTTTTTTATTATTTATGTTTCAAAAAACAAATTAAGCAATTTTCGATATGCAATAGCACCAAACAAAAAAAATTTTAAATTAGCTGTTGAAAGAAATAAAATAAAAAGACAAATTAGATCAATTCTTTGTGAATTGAAAGATGAAATTTATGGAATAGATTTTTTAATTATTCCAAAAAATAACTATTTTGATGCTAATTTTTTTGACAAAAAAAAAGATTTATTAAATTTAATTGCTAAAATCTATTTAAAATTAAATCAAAAAAATGAAAGGAGAAAATAACAAAATAAATATTTACTATGTCAAATGCTTATTTAAATGATAGTATTGTTGTTTCTCCCTTATGGTCACAAGCTGTAGACCCATCAAAAGCAAAAAAAGAAAAGACAATTAAAATATTAAAAATCATTTTAAAGTTTGCTAAATTGTTTGTTTATGCTTTTTTACTTTTAATGGGACTTTGAGGTTGTTTTCAAACAATGGTAGATCCAACAGTTAAAACTAGCACAACAATAGGATCTGGAATGGAATTTGGTTTTCCTTTTGGTACAACAGGTGACTACAGATATGATTTAGCTGCTGGATTTAATCAAGAGTATTATGCATTCTCTTCAAATTATTGAAATATTAATGATTATGGACCTTTCTTTGGATTATTTGTTTATCCAGGAGCAATGCTTGTTTTAAATATTATGTATCCATTAAGAGATACTTGAGGAGGTCTTGATGCACTTCTTGGAATATTTGTTTTACTTTTTATAATTAGAGTGATAACTTTTTTGATTTCTATAAGGTCAACGTTGCAGTCAGAACGGATGTCAGAAATTCAAGGAAAACTAGCAGAAATTAATGCTAAATATAAAGATGTGAAAAAAGACATGGCAATGCGGCAAAGGAAACAAATTGAAACTAATGAAATTTACAAAAAATACAATATAAAACCATTTGCTATGTTTGAACAAATATTTGTAACAATGCCAATTTTCTTAATTGTATATCGTGTTGTTACAATACTTAGACCAATTAAAATTGTAAATTTATTTGGAATATGAGCACTTAGTGCTTCTCCACTTACAGAAATAACTTCTAATTTATCTTCTGGTGGATGACATTTCATTTTCTTCTTATTAATAATTGTTCCAACCCAAATTCTTTCTCAAAAGATACCTCAAATATTGGCAAAAAGAAGAAATGTTAATGCCAAAACACTTTCTCAAAAAGGGAAAGAGTCAGCTAAAAAAATGAGAATAACTCAAACTATTATAATGGTTGTTTTAGTATTCATAGTTGTTCAATCACCAGCCAGTGTTGGTTTATATTGATTCTTGTCTTCTATATTTACAATTATTCAATCTTTGATTCTTCACAAATATGTAATTAAAAAAAGAAAAAAAGGAATAAGTTTAGAGGATAAACTAAAAGAACTTGGAATAAAATAGTTTTTATGGAAAACCAAAAAAACAAATTTAATGAGTTTATAAAAAAAAATAAATTTTTTGCTTCAAAAAAATTGGGGCAAAATTTTTTAACTAATGAAATAATTAAGCAAAAAATAGTTGATAGTTTAAATATAAATGATTCAGATTTTGTTTTAGAAATAGGACCTGGATTTGGAGCATTAACAAAATTAATTTTAAAAAAATCAAAAAATTTAACAGTAATAGAACTTGATAAAAGACTTGTAGAATTTTTAAAAGAAGAGTTTCCAAATTTAAAAATTATTAATCAAGACATATTGAAATTTGATTTTAATAATTTAGCACTTAACAATTATAAAATCATTTCTAATCTACCATATAGCATTTCATCACAAATAATTTTTAAAATTTTAAAGCATTCTAATTTTAGTGAAGCAATATTAATGGTTCAAAAAGAAATGGCTGAAAGAGTAGTTGCAAAAGCAGGAACAAAAAAATATAACAACTTTACAATATTGTTAAATTTAACTAGTAATATAACTAAATTATTTAATGTTTCCAATTCTTGTTTTTTTCCAAAACCAGAGGTTGAATCAACAGTTATAAAATTTTCTAAAAAAGAAAATTTTGATTTTAAAAATTTTGATATTTTGGAAGATTTTTTAAAAAAATGTTTTTTACAAAAAAGAAAAACTCTTTTCAACAATTTAAAAAAATTTTATAGTAAAGAAAAAATAACTGATG
>JAIDMU010000174.1 GCA_029050415.1 Malacoplasma sp. | reverse complement strand
GTAATAAAGTTTTTTAAATGTAATATAATTTTTTTATTTAAAAGAACAAGGTAAAAATGGAAACTGGTATAGAAATATTTTTAGGTATTTTCTTTATTGTCATTGTAATAGCTTGAGTTTTTGGACGATACAAGAAAAAATCAAAAAAAACAGAAAAACAAAGTAGTAATGAAAAAGATAACTTTTTTAATTCTACTTTTTCTAATTTTTATAACAAAACAATCAACCAGGGTTTTTCTGCAAGTGATGAAATTAGTTACTTTGTTAATAATGAAATTGTTAGAATTTGTCAAATAGGTGATTCATTTACTAACAGTTTAAACGATTTAGAAACATCAAATTATGAAAAATATCAAAAAGCAATTTTAAAAATTTTAAAATCTTTTGAACTTGATTTTGTAATTTTTGAAATCTTTTTTTCAGCTTGTTGCAATTTTAATGCAACTTCTTTGGATGAAAGAGCTTGGTATGCAATATCTACAGTATTAGATAAAAAGAAAGAATTTGGATATGTGAAACTAGAAATGCTAAAAATAGAAATAGCAATTGGTGATAAATTATTTTACATACTTTATTTACTTTCTAATGATGAAGAAGAATTTAATTTAATTTTTGCTGATACTAACTATTCTTTAATACAAAGATTAAAAGTTTTTTTAAAAAACAAGATTATTTATAAAAACATAAATAATCTTGATGATGAAAATCTTTTAAATAAAGAATTTATTCAAAAAGAAAAAAATATTTACAAATCAAATATGAAAAGTTATTTTGATTATTTTAATAAAACTTCCTATACTCATCAAAAAACAAATAACAATTATGAATATGAAGATGAATTTGATTTTGATAGTTTTTCTTTTGATGAGGATGATTGAGATGAATTTTTAAATAAAAAACAAAAAAATTATAAAAGCAAAACTAATAAAGACTATCACGCAATATTAGGTGTAAGTAAAAATGCAACAGAACAAGAAATAAAAATAGCATTTAGAAAAAAGGCAAAAGAATGACATCCAGATGTTTGTAAAAAAGCAAATGCTGAATCCATGTTTAAAGATATAAATGAAGCATATAACAATTTAATAAATGAAAAAAAATAAAAAAAATCTGAACTTTTTAAATTCAGACTTTTTCATATTTTTTTAGTTTTTAATATTTTACAATATAAATTTATATTTAGCGTAGTTTTTATCAAAATTTATAAATTAATCTTTTTTAGAAGTAATAAACTCAATTTTACTAAAAGATGAATCTTCAAAATAATTTGATTTTATTTCATTTTTTAACTGAGTTTCTAAATCAGTTAAAGTTTTTTTGTCATCTGTGAATTTCAGTGAACTAATATCAATTTTTGCAACATTAGGATATTTTGCTAAAAATCCCATAATTTCTTTAACAGTTTTATTAAAGTCTAATTTTGCAGAATCTTTAGCAGTCACAATAATGTCACTAACTTTTTCTCAACCTTGTGGATTTCAATCATATCATTCTTTAATTAAAGAATCATTTGATGGTTGTGTTCCTTCACTAATAATTTCTTCAACTGTTCCATTGCTATTAGTAGTTTCAACAGCTACATATGCAATATAGAATCTACCTGTACCATCCTTTAATTCAGGAACTGTAACATTGTTGAATGAAGATATACCAGTGTTTCTAAGGTTTCAAGAGTAAATATATCCTCCAGCAAAATTACCTTGAAAAGCACGTTCATTAATTCTGTCTTCATAAACAACATTTACAGCTTTTTGTAATTCTTCAGTTGTTAAATTTTTATGAGCACTTAAATCAATTTCTGTAAAAATAGCACTTCCACTTTCTGTAATGAAAGCAGCATCTTTTGGAAAAACTAAAGGATCAATACTAGTTAAACTACCTTTAACTTCTATTTCTTGAACTTGATCAGAAATTTTTACACTACTTAATGAAGTAAATCCACCAGAAATAGACAATTTTCTTAAATTGCTATTGTTAAGTTCAGGTAGGTATTGAATATTTGAATCATTAACATATTGAATGTCTAAATAATCAGGGTTAGTTTTATTAATTAAATTTTGGATAGCTTCTTTGTAATCAGTACCTTTTAATCTATAAACTAATTCATTCATACAAATTACTAATTTAGTAATTTCTGTTTTTTGAAGATTTGGATAAGCTTTCTTTAAAGTTTCAGTAGCAGTATATTTATGTACATAAGTACCATTTTCACTATAACTATTAGATACTCTAGTTCTTTCTCATCCTGGGAAGTCATCTAGTACTAAATCAATTCAAATTCTTGTTTGACTAAAGTTAGCAACATCATCTTCATCATATGCTAACATAGGCATAAATTTTCTATTGTTTTGGAAAACAGTAGAAACTTTGAATTCTTTTTGTTCACCAGATTGCGTTCATAACATTTTAGTACCTTTATTTTCTTCAGTAACTGAAGCATTTCTAGTCATTGATAATGTAGATGAACTTGAATTAGCTGGAGTAAAACTTAAATTTTCAGATTCAATACTTGAATTTGTTTTGGTAAAGTTTTCATAATTTCCAAAATCATCATTTGATTTTCCTGATTCATTAACTAAAGTTGTACCTTGGTTTTGAATTAAAGGAACTGTAATACCAATTCCAGCAATTCCAGCAGCTAAACCACTAGTTAAAGCAATGGAAAATTTTTTAAGTTTTGACAACTTTTTCATATTATAAAATAATATCCTTTCAATCATTTATTTGTAATGTATACAAAGGACTTGTATAGCACACTACACTTTGACTATAACAAAGAAAAAAATAAATGTAAAGTTGCTGAAAAAACAAAAAAAAAAAAAAAAAAAAAAATTTTTTTTTTTTTTTTTTTTTTTTTATTTTTTATTTTTTTTTTGTGTGTTTTTTACAATAAAAAGATTTTTTAAAGCACAATAAAATTTTACTAAAAAAAACAAAAAAAAAAAATAAAATTTAAAAAAAAAAAAAAAAAAAAAAAAAAAGCACTAGTTAGTGATAGTTTTTTTAGTTGAATTTCTTATTATTTTTTGAGTATTTTTTTACCTTAATAGCTGTTTTTCTCACATTTAGAAACATATATAAAATAAATTAAATTAAAGTTTTACAATTTTATAAATGATAAAAAATAAAAATGAAAAAATTTGAATTAAAAAGTAAATTTAGTCCAAGTGGTGATCAGCCACAAGCAATTAATAATATTGTTAATGGATTTCAAAAAAATAAATTTAAATCACAAGTTCTTGTTGGTGCAACAGGAACAGGTAAGACTTTCACAATGGGAAATATAATTAAAGAACTTAATTGTAAAACTTTGGTACTTGCCCACAACAAAACTTTAGCAGCACAATTATATTCAGAGTTTAAAGAAATGTTTCCCAATAATAAAGTTGAATACTTTGTTTCCTCATTTGATTACTATCAACCAGAAGCTTTTTTACCAAAAACTAATACTTATATTGAAAAATCTTCTCAAACAAATAGTGATATTGAAATGTTAAATCTTTCAGCATTAAATTCTTTAGTTGAAAGAGATGATGTAATTGTTGTAGCAAGTGTTGCTGCTATTTATGCATCTTCTCCACCTGATGAGTTTTTTAAAAATAGGGTAAGTTATAAAAAAGGACAAATCATTAAAATTAAGCAAGTTCAATATGAATTAGTTAATTTAAATTACCAAAGGAATGATACTGATGTAACTCATGGTAAATTTTCTGTAAAAGGTGATGTAATGGAAATTGGCCCAGGTTATACAGATGAATTCAATTATCGAATTTCATTTTTTGGTGATGAAATTGAAGATATTGCAAAAATTGATCCTTTAACTAAACAAGTAATAAGTAAATTAGATAATGTAGTTTTAGCTGCAGCAGATTTATATTTAGCAAATAAAGATACTTTAGAAGAATCACTAAAAAGAATTAAAGAAGAATTAACACAAACTCATAAAAATTTTTTAAAACAAAATAAGTTAATTGAAGCACAAAGAATAATGGAAAGAACAACTCATGACATAGAATCATTTAAAGAATTTGGATTTTGTCCAGGAATTGAAAATTATTCAAGACACTTAGAATTAAGAGCAGAAGGACAAACTCCATACACAATTTTTGATTATTTTAAAAAAAACTGGTTATTAATAGTAGATGAATCACATATGATGGTTCCTCAAATTAGAGGAATGTATAACACTGATAGAAGTAGAAAAGAAACACTTGTAGAATATGGATTCAGACTACCAAGTGCTTTGGATAATAGACCTTTAAACTTTAATGAGTTTTTATCAAAAAAAGATAAAGTATTATATGTATCAGCTACTCCAAATCAGTGAGAGTTAGATCAGTCTCAATTGACAACAGAACAAATAATAAGACCAACTGGTTTAGTTGATCCAATTATTGAAATAAGACCTACAGAAAATCAAATTTTAGATATTGAAAAAGAATTAAAAATTCAAATAAAAAATAAAGAAAGAACTTTCATAACAGTTATGACAATTAGATTAGCTGAAGAATTAACAGAATACTTAAGAAACAAAAATATTAAAGTTGCATATTTACATAATGAATTAAAAACTATAGAAAGATTTAAAATATTAAACAATTTAAGAAAAGGAATTTATGATGTTGTTATTGGAATTAATCTTTTAAGGGAAGGACTAGATGTTCCAGAAGTATCAAAAGTTTTAATTCTAGATGCAGACAAACCTGGTTTTTTTAGAAGTGATAAGTCTTTAATTCAAATCATTGGAAGAGCATCAAGAAATGTAAATGGTAAAGTGATTATGTATGCTGACACAATAACTGAAGCAATGGATGTAGCAATTAAAGAAACAGAAAGAAGAAGAAAATTACAAATAGAATTTAACAAAAAACACAATATTATTCCAAAAACAGTTATTAAACCAATAGCTTTAGATTTGAGCAGAAATGATGCAAATATAGATTTTGATGACTTAATAGCTAAAGGTAAAAAAGCAAAAGAAAAAATTGATAAAGCAATAAAAAAATTAAGAGAAGAAATGTTAGAAGCAGCAAAAAATCAAGAATATGAAAGAGCTGCTTATATTAGAGACATTATTATAGAAATAGAATCTAGCAAAAAATAATAAAGTAAATTTTTAAATAAAAATTAATATTATGATTAAAAAACTTAAATGCAATATAGTTATTAACAATAAATTCATATCATATTGGTGATTTTTATCTTCTAACAAAACAAAATCCATTACAGCATCAATCAATCAAAACCAAGAAATCATTATAAAAACTCCTGTTTTTGTTGATAGAGAAAGTGTTGAAAAATTTTTAGTAAAAGTTTATCCAAATTTATTAAAAAAAATAATTTTAAAAAATAACAATAATTACTATAATCCTAATAATAATTTTATTAAAATTTTAGGAAAGCAC
>JAIDMU010000173.1 GCA_029050415.1 Malacoplasma sp. | reverse complement strand
TTTTTAAAAGATTTAGACAATAATGATAGAGTTTTATACATAAAAAAATAATTATGATTAACCCAACACAACTTTTTAGTAAAAAATTTGTTACATATAAAAAAAATATTTCAGAAATTGATGCTATTGCTTTTGAGATAAAAAATTTAAAAGCTGCAATTGTTTCTACTGATACAGTTGCTGGAATTATAAGTTTAAACAAAAATCTTATTTATAAAATCAAAAAAAGAAGTTTTACAAAGAAAATAATTAAGTTTATTTCTAATGTTAACCAAATTCCTGAAGCAAATGAAATAGTAAAAAAAATTGCAAAGAATTTTTGACCAGGTAAACTAACAATAGTTTTTAACAAAGAATCTTATAGAATACCAAATGATAATTTTTTAATAAAACTAATTGAAAGAACTGGTCCTTTATATTCTTCAAGTGCCAACATTAGTGGACTTGAACCAATTAATAATGAGCTTGAAGCATTTAAGTATTTTCAAAAAAATAAAAATGATATTATTTTTATTGAAGGAAATTATTATTTAAATAACAGTCCATCAACAGTTTTTGATATTGATAACAATATGATTGTTAGACAAGGAGATATTAGTTATGAATCAATCGCACAATACATTAAAGAAAGTTAAAGTTTATATTGGAAGTGATCATGGTGGTTTTCTTATGAAAGAAAATTTAAAAAAAGTTGATGAACTTAATTGTTTTATTAATTTTATTGATGTTGGTACACATAGTGAAGATTCTGTTGATTATCCAGATTATGCAGAAAAAATAGCGGAAAAAGTCTTACAAGATAAAAACTCATATGGAATTGGTATTTGTGGCACAGGAATTGGAATTTGTATTGCATTAAACAAAATTAAAGGAATATATGCAGCAAATGTAAATAAAGTTATTGAAGCAGAATTAGCTAAAGAACATAATAATGTAAATGTTATTACTTTGTCTGGCAGATTTTCAACATTAGAAGAAAATATATCAATTATAAAAAAATTTTTTTCTTCAACTTTTCAAAATGGTAGACATATGAAAAGATTAGAAAAAATAAAAAAAATGGAAGAAAAAAATGAATAACACTTTTTTACTAGCTTATGTTTCTAACAATGATAAAAGCAATAATGTAGTTTTTGAAACTTATTCAAAATTTATAAATGAATTTTTAATTAAAGAAAGAAAATACTTTGTTTATAATCTAGGTTTAACCCCTGATGAATTAGATTTTCTAACTAGTGTTAATCCTGCTGCTGTTATTTTTGATAATATTGCTATTGATAAAATCTCTGATGATATTATTAGAAAAATTAAGCTTATTTCACCAATTACACATTTTATTTATTTTTCTGAAA
>JAIDMU010000172.1 GCA_029050415.1 Malacoplasma sp. | reverse complement strand
ATAAAATCCCTAATACAATAAGAACTTATGAATTATAATTAAAATTTAATGATTTTAGTTCTTTAGAATAAGGAGAAAATTATGAGTACAAAAAAGAAAATTTTAATAACTGCAGGTATTGGTACTGCTGCTGTTGTAGCAGGTGTTGCTCCAGCAATTGCTTCTGCTACTAATATTCAGTCATCTAATATCAATGTAAACCCAGGAACAACTAATCCTGATAACCCAGGAAATCCTGATATTAACAATCCAGATGATGTTACAAATTTAGCTACTATTCCAACTAATGATGAATTTGTTTATAGTATTGATAATTTCAATGTTTTACCAAATGTTTTAGTTGATGAATACTTACAAAATTTATTTGCTAAAGAAAACTTTTTTGATGAATACAAAGGTTCATTCACAAATAGTAGTGAATATGCAAATGTTGCTATTACATATAAAAAGAATTCAGTAAATGAAATTAACAAAACATTTGAACTTTTAGCTACTCCAATTAATGGAAAAACTTGATCTGATAACACTAATGAAACTAAAACAATTACTGTAAATATTAAAAATATTGAAACTGCAGATGCTGTAGCACCAGATAAAAATACTGTTGTTTCTTATAACAGAGAAATTGATGGAACTTTCTTAAAAACTAATCAAGATCTAAATAGTCTTTTAAGTCAATTGTTTTCAGAAGATCAGTCAGCATATTTTCCTAATTTCAAAAATGTTAAATTTACTTATATTCTTCAAACAGCAGATTTAACTAATAGAACTTTTAAAATGATTGTAGCTCCATTAGATAAGCATAATTGAAATGATAAAGATCAATTTGGTAAGTTTGGAAATCAAGTAACATATACTGTTAAATTAACTAATTTTGTTATATTAAATGTAAATGATGCTGAAGCACCAAAACAAAACACTGTTCCACTTTTTAATGCACTAGTTGATGGAACTAATGTTAAATCTGATAAAGATTTAAATAATGAAATAAAAAGTTTATTTTCATCTTCTGATCAGTCTTCTAATTTTGTTGACACACAAGGAAAACAAGTGTTTAAAAATGTTAAAGTTTCATTTTATGAAAACTCAGCAAAATTACAAGATAAAACTTTTAAAGTTCAAGTTAGTCTAAAAGATGGTCATAGTTGATCTGACTCTTCTAAAGAATTACCAAATTCTTTTGACCTTCAAGTAAAAATTAATAACTTTGCAATTGTTGGTATTAGAGATTCATTAACTCCAAGAAGTGTTGCATCTTTTACTAAACCAGTTTTAAGTACTAATTTCAGTAGTAATGCAGATTTAAATAACTATTTAGCAAATGCTTTTAAAACAGATCAATTATCAAATTTAGTAGCTACAGCAACTGACTATAC
>JAIDMU010000171.1 GCA_029050415.1 Malacoplasma sp. | reverse complement strand
GAACCAAAGTTTATTTCATCTTCTAAATTATCAAAAGAAGAACTAAAAATTTTAATTTTAACTTTTTTATATTGTAAGCATATTGAAGATAAAAAAATAATTTTTATTGATGAATTTTCTAGTGAATTAAGTTATGAAACTTTTATAAAAATTCAAGAAAAATTAGAAAACTATTTATCTGAAAAAGAAAACAAAACCCAAGTAATTTTTTTTAATAGTAGTTTTTATAACAAAACTAAATCTAGAGAAACAAATAATTTTAACATATTCAATATTATTAGGGATTCGCATAACCATAGTTCAATTAAAAAAATTGCACAATGAAGTAATGTCAATACTAAAAAAGAACAGGAAAAAGATTCACTAAAAGCAATGGTAAATTTATCATTACCAGATTTAGAAACACTTAATCAAGAATATAAGTCTTCTTTAGCAGAAACCAATGATGATTTATCTGTTATTAAAAAAATTGAAAATGATTTGAAAAAGGAAACAGATAAAAATTTAGATTTAAATCAAAAAGAAGTTGCAGAAGAAAAAACTGAAAATGATAAATTAGAATCAGTTGCAGTAAAACAAAATTTAAACAACAAAGAAAAAAAAGAGGATGTTATTGAAAAAGAGTTAGAAATGCTTAGTGAAGATTTAGAAGATGAATCACTAGATCAAGATTTAGATGAAGATTTTGATTGAGAATTAACTAAAGAAGATGAAGAAGCAAAAAGAAGATTAGAGCATTTTTTTAAAAACTTTAAAATAAAATAAAAGAAGTAATTCTTTTATTTTTTTTATTTAAGGTAGCGTTTATGAATAAATATAAAAATCAAATTGGGTTAATTGGTTTAAATGATTTTGGTGTTTGTTTGTTAAGAAATTTAACCAGAAATTGTTTTAGTGTAGCAAACTATGATTATAAAAAAAGAAATTATGAAAACTTGAAAAAAGAAGGTTTTACTTGTTTTGATTCAATTAAAGAAATGATAAGTAATTTTTTTGGTGAAATTATTATATTTTTAACAGGCAACTGAAATGAAGGGTTAGAAAATGTTTATTTTACTTTAATAGAACTATTACCTTCTGAAAGCATTATTATTGATGCAACTAATTGTAATTATGATGTAGTTCAAAAAAATTACCAAAAAGCAATTAATAAAAATATTAATTATTTAGATGCTGCACTTGTTGGAACTTTAGATGATATAACTTGATTTCCTAATTTATTAGTTAGTGGTAACTTGAATACTTTTAATTATTTAAAACACATTTTTGAATTATTGGTAGCTGATAAAAAAGTTTTTTATTTTGAAAAAATAGGATCTAGTCATTATTTGAAAAAAATTCATGATGCAATTGAAAATAGTTTTGCACAAAGTATTATTGAGGGATTATCTTTAATTAAAAAAAGTAATTATAATTTTGACATTAAAAGTGTTACTGATTTTTTTAATGATTCATTAATTGAAAGTAAAACCATGAAGTTAATTGGTCAAAGTTATGACAAAGAAATAAAACCTGATGGTTTTGAAAATAGTACTTATGAATTATTAAGTAATCAAGAAA
>JAIDMU010000170.1 GCA_029050415.1 Malacoplasma sp. | reverse complement strand
CGTCGGCAGCGTGAGATTTGCATAATAGACAAATTAAATTACTTAATTGAAAATATTGTTTATCAGTAATTATTGGTTTTTCCCCATTAATCTCAAATGAATTATTTAAAGAAAACATTTTCACATTAATTCTTGTTTCATTATCTACATCAATATTAACAACTTGCAAATTTTCATTTTTCAATAAATTCAAAAAAAGATTTTTAGTTTCTCCACCTAAAAAAGTAATAGCTTTGTTTTCAAAACCAATTCTTTTTAAAACTATTGATGCATTAATTCCTTTCCCACCAGGAAATAAACCATAATCTGTAACTCTATTTAAACCATTTATATTAAATTTATTATTTGTATTAATAACATAATCTATTGATGGTGCAAAAGTGATTGTATAAATCATATTTATAAATTTTTATTTTTTTAAAGATATTACTTAATTTTTTTATATTTTTAAAAGAAAATTTATTTTTATCATTGTTATTTTCAACATTATTTGAATCTTTTACTTTTCTTTTTTGTCACTTTGATAAAAAATAAATTATCAACATTGATGCTATTGCACCAGCTAAAATTGTAACAATATATAAAGTAATTCCTAAACCGATTTGTAAATCTATAGTATCAAATAATGAACTTTTAACAAGAGCAAAAACAAATATACCACCATGTGGAGCTTGTAATGTGATTTGTAGTGCCCCAACCAATAAACCTGTTATTGCTCCACCAATGATATTTGCCGGAAGTAAAACTTTTGGATTTTTAGCAGTAAAAGGAATTGCTCCTTCACTAACAAAAGAAAGACCCATAATATATAAAGTTGCTCCAGTTTGTCTTTCTTCTTGAGTTCATAATTTTTTAAAGAAAGAAGTTGATAGTGCTATTCCTAAAGGTGGAACCATTCCTCCAGCCATTGAAGCTGCCATTGCAATTGTTCCACTACCTGATTCGATTGTAGCTATTGAAAATAAATATGCTGCTTTGTTGATTGGACCACCCAAATCAACTGCCATCATTAATCCTATAACTAATCCAAGCAATGGTGCAAGATATTGATTACTACCCATAATATCTAAGAATTTATAAAATCCATAATTTACATAAATTAAAGGAATATTAACAATTCAAAATAGTGCAGCAATTATTAAAGTTCCAAATAAAGGAATAAATAAAATATTTTTAATACCATTTAGTGATTTTGGTAAATTACCAAATACATATTTAACAAACACTATGATTAATGCTGATGTTAAAAATGCTCCAGCTATTCCCCCAAAAAATCCACTTGAAGATTTTGGTGTACCAAGTCAATCAATAGTTCCTGTTGCTGGATCTAATTGAAAAACAAACTGTCCAGCTGATATTAACCCACAAATAAAACCAGGTAATAATCCAAACTTTCCAACTAAACCATATGCAATATAAGCACTTAAAATTGGTACCATTAACCCAAAAGATAAATTACCCAATAAATTAAATCATTTAGCTACTGGACTAACAGACCCTAAATTACCACCAGCTGTATTAGCATTACCAATGTCAGTCAAAAATGATAGTGCTATTAAAATTCCGCCAAAAATAACAAAGGGTAACATATAACTAACACCATTCATAATGCCTTTATACATTCTTTTTCCAAAACCTTTAAATGACATTAAGTCCTCAGAGTTCATATCATCATTTTTTGTAGTTAATTTTGTACCAGGCATTTTCTTGCCTTTGTTATCTAAAATCTTTTGGATTTCTTTTCTTGCATCTTTAATTACTGCTTTTGTTCCCATTTCTAAAACATTTTCTTTTCCAGCAAATCTAGATAAATCAACAACTTTATCAACTGCAATAATAGCTCCCTTTGCATTATCAATTTCATTTTGTGTTAAAACATTTTTAGAACCTTCTGTTCCTTGTGTTTCAACTTTAATTTTAATTCCCATTTCTTTTGCAGTATCTTCAAGCATTTGTGCTGCCATAAAAGTATGAGCTATTCCTGTTGGACAAGCAGTAATTGCTACAATGTCATAACTAGATTTAAAACTAGAATTAGATACTTCTTTTTTACTTTCAGAATATTTATCTAATAAATTTATTAAAGATTGATAGTCTTTTACCAAATTTAAATCTTTTACAAACTCTTGATTCATAAATAGTCTAGATAAATTTGCAATAACATCCATATGAGAATTAGTTCCTTCTTTATTGCTCATAGCAATAAAGAAAATTTTTTCAACTTTAATGCTATCTATTGAATTTCATTCAAGAGGTTCAACACTTGCAAAAAGAATAACAGATTGATTCATGACATCATCTCTAATGTGTGGGATAGCGATTTTATTTCCTATTCCTGTACTAAACTGATCTTCTCTTTCCAAAACTTTATCAAGTACTTTACTATAATTTTTTGCATATTTTTTTCTTTCTAAAAGTTTTGCAAAAAATGTTAAAGATTCAATTTTTGATTTAAATTTTTTATTGGTAATAACTAAATCTTTTTTAAAAAATTGATTAGTTCCAACCATTCTTTGACTCCTTTTTAAACATATATAAAGTGAAGGTTTTCACAATTAGTATCATCCATTTGGTCATGATTAGTTACAACCAATATTTCTTTATTGTCAGGGGTGAAATCATACAAAGATTTATTATTTATTTTATGTTTTTCAGCCAACACAACAATTAAGTCACTTTTATTGGCAATAGTTTTTTTTGTTATTCCTTCTCTTTTTTCAGGAGTTGTTAATCTACCATAATTATCAATTCCATTAACACCCATAAATGATATTGGAAAGTTAATTTTTTTAATAAATTCCATATCAATGTCTACAATTGATAAAGTTTCATTTTTGATTGAACCACCTATAATATTTACATTTTTAAACCCTAAATTAATAGCTCTGTTAGCATTTAAAATTGAATTAGTATAAATTACTATATCTTTATTTAAATAATCTAGTAAAAAATAACAAGACGAACCAGAATCTAGATAAATTGTTTTATAGTTATCTACAAATTCTGTTGCTTTTTTTGCAATTTTTTGTTTAACAAAAGTATTTTCTAAAATTCTTTTGTTTGCATTAGCATCTATAGTTTCTTTAAAACTGTCAACAAAAACTATTTCACCAAATGTTCTTTTAATAATATTTTTTGATTCAAGTTTTATTAAATATCTTCTTGCAGTAGAAAAAGGTAAATTAAATTTTTTTTCTATCTCTTTTGGTTTTACTACTTTTTTAAGTTTTAAAAATTCAATAATTTTTTCTTCAATTAAAATAGACATTAAC
>JAIDMU010000017.1 GCA_029050415.1 Malacoplasma sp. | reverse complement strand
AAAGTTTAAAATTTTGATTCACAATGGAAAAAAAACTTCTTTCTGAAGAAGACATGGAAATATTAATTCAAAAAGCAAATGAAAAATACATTCTAAAAAATTATGTAATTAAAGAAGAAGATTTATATGACTTTAGTTGAAAGAAATTTCAAGAATTTGCTAAAAAAGAATTGGAATCAATGCGTAAATCAAGTCCAGATTATATTTGTGCTTTATCAAATGCTTTTTATGGTCCAATTTGTGATACTTTTAGACAAGATGAAACTGGAACAGTTTCTATTATCAAAATCTTACCTAGTAAACAAATGATTAATACATTTTTTAATCAAGCAATTAAGTTTATTAATTCACCAGTAGTATTAAACAAGTTTAATGAGAAAACTATTCAAACAGCAACTAAAATATTAGAAAATTATTTAAACATTCCTAAAATTGTTGAAATAAAATAAATCATAAATAATAAAAATAAGTTAAGGAAATATTATGGGCATTATTGAAAATATAAAAAAAGGTGTAACAAATTTAGGTTATAAGCCAACTATTGTATATGCTGAAGGTTGAAACAAAACTATCCAAGATGCAGCACTACAAATTAAAAAAGAAGGTGTAATTGAACCAATATTAATTTTTAGAACAAATAGTGAATTATCTTCATTTAATAATTCTTTAAATGTACAAACAATTGTTATTGAATCAAGTGATTTATCTAAATATGAAAATTTATTATTTGAATTAAGAAAAGAAAAAGGATTGACTTTAGAAGAAGCAAAAAAACTTACTAGAGAACCCAACTATTTATCTAGTTTAATAGTTAAAAGCCATGATAATTATGGTGCAATTTGTGGTATTGAATACACTACTAAAGATACTTTAAGAGCTGCACTACAAGTTATTAAAGCAAAAAAAGGTAGTATAGTAAACAGTATTATGATTCTTGAAAAACCAGGAAAATCAATTTTTGCTTCAGATATTGGATTAGTAATAGATCCATCAGCTGAAGAACTTGCAAAAATTGTTCATAACTCTGTAGACTTTATTGTTAATACTTTAAAAATAAAAAATAACAATGTAGCAATGTTAAGTTTTTCAACAAATGGAAGTGGGGCTGGAGAATCTGTTGACAAAGTGAAAAAAGCATATGAAATTTACAAAACAAATTTTGAACAAAACCCAGAAGCAAATGTTTATGGAGAAATTCAATTCGATGCTGCTGTTGTTGAAAGCATTAGAAAAAAGAAAAGTCCAAATTGTACATGAAAAGGTGATGCTAATGTTTTCATTTTCCCTAATTTAGATGCTGGGAATATTTCATATAAAATTTTACAAAGATATGCAGGATTTGAACCAACTGGCCCAATTATTATTGGATTAGATAAACCAGTAAATGATTTAAGCAGAGGTGCTGGTTTGCATGAAGTTGTTTCTTTAAGTTATGTAACTGCTTTACAAACAAAGAAATAATTAATTATTAAACATTACATATAATAAAAAAACCCAATATTAACTGGGTTTTTTTATATTAATTATTAAAAGAAGAATTTATCAAAAAAATCTCAGTGATGCTTTTTTTCTTTTTTTGGTGGATGATGATGGTGTTTTTTACATTCACATTCTTTTTCATCTATTTCTTCTTTTTCTTCATCTCTAAAAGGTTTATCTAATAAAAAAGTGTTATTAAAAAAGTTTTCTAATCCTTTTGAAAAATCTTCTATCATTCTTCTTTTAGTTAATGAATTTTCTTTTAAAGCTTTAAAATAATCCATTCTAGAAACTTCATTTCCATTAACTTTATAAACTTCTTTAGTTTTTCCATTTTCTGTAATTGATGAATAAGAACATTCAAATTT
>JAIDMU010000169.1 GCA_029050415.1 Malacoplasma sp. | reverse complement strand
CATATGTAATTTCAGAGTGAAAAAATTTCAAAGAAAAACTAAATACTTTATTGTTGTTAAAAAGGAAAAAGGAAATAACTTTTTCAATTTTTTTAAAAGAAATTTTTAAAAATTATTTTCAATATAAAAAAAATATAAACAGAATAAATACAAAGAAAAAATTTGAAGAAATTTTTAAATTTATTGGAATTGAAGATGCAACTAGAAGATTGAAATCTTATCCAAATGAATTTTCAGGGGGAATGAGACAAAGAATTGCAATTG
Source organism: Malacoplasma sp. (assembly GCA_029050415.1). Taxonomy (GTDB): domain Bacteria; phylum Bacillota_I; class Bacilli_A; order Mycoplasmatales; family Mycoplasmoidaceae; genus Malacoplasma. The sequence continues at coordinate 1,340 of JAIDMU010000169.1, read as the reverse complement.
CAATTGCAGTTATTTCTAAACCAAAAGTTATTATAGCTGATGAACCAACAACAGCACTTGATGTCACTATTCAAGCAAAAGTTTTAGACTTATTAAAAAAACTAAAAAAGGAATTAAATGTAACTATTCTTTTCATTTCTCATAACATAGCACTAGTAGCAAATTTTTGTGATTTTATTTATGTAATGTATGCTGGAAAAGTTGTTGAACAGGGACTAGTTAATGAAGTTTTCACAAATCCAAAACATCCATATACTTGAGCTCTAATAGCATCATTACCAGACGAAAAAGCAAATTCTGAACTCATTTCAATTCCAGGCTCACCACCTAATTTATTAGATTTACCAAAAGGTGATCCTTTTGCTGAAAGAAATAAGTATGCATTAAAAATTGATTTTGAAAAAGAACCACCAATGTTTAAAGTTACCAATACTCATTGAGCAGCCACTTGATTACTTTATAAAGATTTTAAAAATTTTAAAATTCCACAAGAAATAAAAAACAAAATTGAAATAGCAAAAAAATCATTTAACAAAACTAATAACAAAGGAAAAAATAATGAAAAATCAAAGTAGTAAAAAAGAACAAAAGTTAAAAAACAATAATTTAGTTGAAGTTAATAATCTAAGTGTTTTGTACAAAGTTCAAGGTACTTATTTTAAAGCAGTTGATGATATTAGTTTTAAAGTTAATGAAGGTGATTTTTTTGGAATAGTTGGAGAATCAGGTAGTGGCAAATCTACAATTGGGAAAGTTTTTGTTAGATTAGTTACTCCATCAGGGGGTAAAGTTTTATTTGAAAATAATTTAATTTCTTCAAAAAGAATTAAAAGAAAAAATAAAAAATTTTTACAAAATAATATTCAAATGATTTTTCAAGATCCTATGGCATCTTTGAACTATTCAAAAAATATTTTGCAATTAGTTTCTGAGCCTTTGGTTATTAATGGTACTATCAGAAAAAAATCATGAGAATTATTAAAGAAATTTGAGCTTGTTTCAAAATTATTTTGATTTGATTTTTTAAAAGATTTTAATGAAATATATGAAAAATTTATTTTTGAATATTTTTCTATTTGAGTACAAGCTTATAAAGAAATATTAGCAATTGATTTTAAAGAACTTTTTCACAAAAATTTATTATCTGAAAAAAATTATTACTATTTTCTAATTAATTCTTTTTTAGAAAAATTATGAAAATGCTCTCAAAAAATTGATGATTTTATAAATGATAGGGATAAACTCTTTTTAGAATATTTTAATCAACTTAATAAAAAACACAAAAGCAACTTAAATTGAAAATATTTAAATTTTAAAAATGATTTAAAAGACAAAAAGAA
>JAIDMU010000168.1 GCA_029050415.1 Malacoplasma sp. | reverse complement strand
GGTATGTATCACATACACATCCCTTTCATAATCATATTCCGTCACCACCTCCACATTATCAGGATTTCGCAGGTCTATCGCCGGCGTCTTACCCGTCAGCTCTTGATAGTTGCGTGGTGAAGTACCTTTCACTGCGGGTATTACTCTCGTCGCGCTGTCATTATCCTCCACCACCTCCTGCGCCGGTATATGCGTGCCGGCAGTCGCCGCAATGCACATAAGCATCACAGCCACAACCCGCTTCATAAAACAATCATATATCTCTTGCAAGAAACTTCGCTTCTGTATTGATCTCCCCACCTTTATCCAACGCATCCCCCTCCCCTTTTATGGTATTTTTTTTTATATTATTTTTGTTTTTTTTATCAATTGAAAAAAACTTTGAAAATCTTTCTCATTTTTTTTGTAATCTATCATTCATATAATATTTATTTTTTTGCAAACATTTTAATTAAACTTTTATATTTTAAAATTTTATTAAAATATCTATAACTTTTATCTTTTTTTGAACCTTTTAAAATTGCAACTTGATTGCTAAATTCTGCTAAACCAAATAAACCATGATAACGACCCATTCCACTAGCTTTAATTCCACCAAATGGTAAATGAATATTTGAAGCTTGTAATAAAACTTCATTTACTCCTAATGATCCATATTGAAAATTATTTGAAACATTTTTGATATTATATTGATTGTTTGAAAAAATGTATAAAGTTAAACTGCCATTAATTTTATTTTTATATTTTTTACAAAAATCAGTTAAATTTTTAAAAGATGAAATAAATAAAACAGGACCAAAAATTTCTTCAAATAAAATTGGATTACTATCTTGAACTTTTATTAAAGTAGGTTTAATTCTTAAATTTGCTTTATCAAATTCTAAATCAGTTCCTGTTAAATTTTTAACCAAATTAACTATTTTATCTAATGCACTAGAATCAATTAATTTTACAAATTCAAATTTTTCTAAATCATACTGAGTTGTTAATTCAAAATTAATAGCACTAATTAATTTGTCTATAACTTTTTCATCACAAAAAATTGAATTTGGTGCAATGCATGTTTGACCTAAATTAAAAAGTTTTCCCCAAACTATTCTTTTAGCAGTTAACTGAATATCAGCAGACTCATCAACAATAACTACAGATGCTGAACCCAATTCTAAAATAACTTTAACATCATTTAAATTTGCTTGTCTTTTTAATTCATCTCCAAAACTTTTCCCACCTGTATAAAACAACAAATCTGGTTTCTTAGAAAGAACATCAAAAAGAAATTCTTTATCAGAGTTTTCATCCAAAAAACAAATAATATTTCCTATATTTAATTCTTGAATCATTTTTAAAATCACTCTACTAGTATTAAAAGCTTTTGGTGAATTTTTTAAAATTGAATAATTTCCTGCAGCAATATTTGTGATCAAAGGCAAAACAATTAAATGAAATGGATAATTAAAAGGTCCAACTATTAAAGTTGTTCCCAATGGTTTATAAGTAACATACCCTGTTGAACCCAAACTCAAAAAACCATTATTTTTAACTTTTTTTTCTTTAAAAAATTTATTTATTTTTTTAATGTAAAAAGTAATTTGATTTAAAACTATATAAATTTCAGAAAGCAATGTTTCTATTTCAGATTTATTTAAATCACTTTTTAAACTATTAATTATTTCATCAGTATTATTTGAAATTCAACTATGAATTTTTTTTAGAATTTCAATTCTAGTAACATTCAATAAAAGAAATTGATCATCCTTTTTATCTTCCAAAAATTTTTCAACCTGTTTTATTGAATTAACAACAGAATTGCTCATAACTTTTTCCTAACTATATTTATATCTATTATTAAAACTTATATTTATCATACAAGAAATTGCTTATTATAAAGAAATAAATAAAAAAGAATTCAGCATAAAATACTAAATTCTTTGATAATTTTTTATTACTTTATTTTTATCTAGTTAAAAATTCAACGCTTTCCTTTTTCTGTCATTAAAATAGAGCCTTCTTTTTTAACTAAAACCATATCTTCAATTCTAATTCCACCAAGATCTGGAATGTAAATTCCAGGTTCAATAGTAACAATTGAATTGTTTTCTAATTTTCCTTCATATGATGGAGCAACATTTGGTAATTCATGAACATTAATTCCAACTCCATGTCCAGTTCCATGAACAAAATAGTCTTTAAATCCATAAGAAGCAATTGTATCACGACAAACTTTATCAACATCTTTACCAATAGATTTATAAGTTGCTTTTTCAATTCCTAATGAATTTGAATGATAAACAGCCTTATAAGCATCTATTAGCAAATCAGGGGGGAAACCAATTGGAAAAGTTCTTGTTACATCTGAACAATAGCCATTATAAATACATCCCATATCAACAGTTACAAATTCATTATCTTCTATTACTTTTTTAGTTGGTCGATGATGAGGATAAGCACCATTTTTCCCGCTAGCAACAATTGTATCAAATGAATTTTTAGCAGCACCCAATTCTAACATATGACATGCTACCATATTTGCAACTTCAATTTCTGCTAAGCCAATTAAGTTTTGGTTTTGTATTCAGTTTAATGTTTCACAAGTTATATCAACTGCTCTTTGAATGTTAAAAATTTCATATTCTGTTTTTTGAATTCTTAAAACATCACTTGGAAAATTAATTATGTTTTTAATAGAATTTTTAACAAAAAGATAATCATCAAATGAAAAATATTCTTTTTCAACCATTAATGTTTTTACATCATTTTCTTTTAAACATTCTAAAATTTGATTTTTAGAAGTAAAGCAAACTATTTTAATATCAATGTCATTAATTGTGTCTATTGCTTTTTGGTAATATCTTTTATCTAAAAACAAATAAACTATTTTTTTTGTTGCAATTACATAACCTGCTGATGAACTAAATTCTGAGATCCAAAAACGGTTAGTATCTGAAGCAATTAAAAAAGCATCAGCTTTGTTAATTTCTAGTGCATATTTAACTAGTTCTGTTTTATATGACATACTAAGTCTCCTTTATTTTTTTAAAATATAAATAAATTTATTTCTTTTTTGTTTCTTTATGAACTTGTGCTTTTCTACATCTTGAACAATATTTGTTAAGTTCCAATTTTTCTGGATGTTTTTTTGAGTTTTTAAAAGTTAAATAATTAATTTCTTTACACTCATTGCATTCAAGTCTAATACTTCTTTTTACAGCCATATGTTACTCCTTAAGACTAATAATAATTTTATCTGATTATTTAATAATTAAATTCAGAATTTTATTTTCAACATAGATGTGTTTAATAATTTGTTTATTATTAATTCATGTTTTTATTTTTTCATTATTTGTTGCTAAGTTTAAAATTTCTTTTTCACTTAATCCAACATTAATCTCTAAAACTTCACGAATTTTTCCGTTAATTTGAATTGGTAGTTTAATTAGTGTTTCAACTATTTTTGAATGATCGTATTTTGGTCATTCATTTTGTGAAATGAAATTTTTATTTTTTAAAAATTCAGCATTTATTTCTTCACTAATAAAAGGGGCAAAGCAACTTAAAACAATACAAAAACTTTGCATGTATTCATAATTTAATTTGTCATATTTATAGCATTCATTGACAAATATCATCATTTCAGATATTGCTAAATTAAAATCTAATTTCTCAATAAATTCAGATACTTTTTTAATAAATTGATGATATTTTTTTTCTAGCTCTAAATTTTTAAAATCTTTATCTATTGGTTTAGTTTCAAATAAACGATAAACTCTTTGCACTCATTTATAAATTCCATCAATTCCACTATCTTCTCATGGAAGTGATGCTGTTAAAGGCCCCATAAACATAATGTATAATCGCAAAGCATCAGCTCCATGGGAAACAACAACATCACTTGGATTTACTACATTCCCTTTTGATTTAGACATTTTTTCACCATTGTATAAAAGCATACCTTGGTTAACAATCTCATAAAAAGGTTCTTTAGTTGGAACAATTTTAATATCATATAAAAATTTATGTCAGAACCGTGAATATAGTAAGTGCAAAACAGCATGTTCTTGACCACCTATATAAACATCTACTGGTAGTCATCGTTCAAATATTTTATAAGCTTGTTTTGAATTTAAAGGAATGTAATCATCATTGTTTTTTAGTAAATATGCTAAATAGTACCAACAAGAACCAGCTCATTGTGGCATTGTGTTAGTTTCTCTTTTATATAACTTATCACCAATTTTTACATTAACTCATTCAGTTAAATTAGCAAGTGGTGATCTTCCATCTCCACTTGGTTTAATATTATTTGTTTTTGGTAAAACTAAAGGTAAATTTTCATCAATTAAAATATTGCCTTTTTCATCATATAAAACCGGGAAAGGTTCACCCCAATATCTTTGTCTGCTAAATAATCAATCTTTTAGTTTGAAATTAACTTGTTTTTTTCCAATATTATTTTTTTCTAAATAATTAACCATTTTTTCAATTGCTTGATTACTATCTAAACCATTTAAAAAATCAGAATTTATTAATTTTACATTTTCATCTTCACAAGGTAATTTTTGGTCTTCAAAAATATTTATTATTTCTAATCCTAATTCCTTTGCAAATTCATAATCTCTTTTATCTCCAGCTGGAACTCCCATTATTGCTCCATCTCCATAATTTGATAAAACATAATTACAAACATAAACTGGAATAGTTTTTTTAGTAATTGGATGAATTGCTTCTATATCTAGTTTAATTCCTTCTTTTTTTGCATTAGCTGAATTTCTTTCATAATCTTTTAAAGACTGCATTCTATTTAAAAAGTTTAATAAATTTTTATTTGTTGCTTTTTCTTGTTGTACAAGGTGATGATCTAAACTTAAAGCTAAAAATGAAACACCAAAAATTGTATCTGGTCTTGAAGTAAAAACTTGAATGAATTCATTTTTATTTTTGAGTTGAAATTTAACATTTGCACCAATTGATTTTCCTATCCATTTTCTTTGAATGTTTTTTAAACCAATTGATCAATTAACTTCATCTAAATCATCTATTAGTCTTTCAGCATATTTTGTGATTTTTAAAATTCATTGTTTCATTGGTTTTTTAACCACTGGAAACTTTCCACGTTCTGAAACTTTATTTCCTTTATCATCAGTTAAAACTTCTTCATTTGCTAAAACTGTTCCCAATTGTGGACATCAATTAACATCAATGTCTTTTATTTCAGCTAACCCTTTTTTATAAAGTTGAATAAAAATTCATTGTGTTCATTTATAAAATTTGGAATCTGTTGTATTAACTTCTTTATTTGTATCAAATGAAAAACCAAGTTGTTCAATTTGGTTTTTAAAATTAGCAATATTTCTATCAGTAAATCCATCAGGGTGTGTTTGATTAGTTAAAGCAAATTGTTCAGCTGGCAAACCAAATGCATCTCAACCTATTGGATGTAAAACACAAAATCCCTTAAATCTTTTATACCTAGATAAAGCATCAGTTGGTGTATAACTTTTAACATGCCCAACATGCAATCCAGCCCCACTAGGATAAGGAAACATATCTAAAGCATAAAATTTAGGTTTATTTAAATCTTCTTTAAAACTGTATAAGTTGTTATCTTTTCAAATTTTTCTTCACTTTTTTTCAATTAAATTATGGTTGTACATAATTAATTATTAAACAACAAAACCCTGTTTTAAACAGGATTTTATTTTAATTTCCTCTAATTTCTAAATCTTTTAAAATTTGACGATATCTAACTATATCAACATTTTTTAAATAAGATAATAAACTTCTTCTTTTAGAAACTTTTTGAAACAATCCTCTTTTAGAAATTTGATCTTTTTTATTGCTAACTATGTGTTTAGTTAAAGATTCAATTTCAGCAGTTAGAATAGCTATTTGCACTTCTACTTTTCCTGTATTTTTTGAGTCACCACCAAATTTTTTAATTAAACTTGCTTTTAATTCTTGACTAATTGCCATATAAATATTTTCCTTCCATAAAACAATAATGAAAATGCTACTTCACATCGGAAAATTAAAATGAAACATTTTCATATTTATAAATACCTAATATTTATACCACAACCTTAATTTATTAAATTAGAAAGTTTATATTTATTGTTCTTTTTAATAAAACATTAAAATTTTATTATTTTTTTAAAATAAGAATTAAAACAAAACCCAAAAATATTTATGTAAATAAAATTGATTGCAAAAACAACAATAGTTCTTAAAATAAAACCATCATTTGAAAAAAAGTAAATAAAATTAAATTCATTTAAAAAAGAAAAAGACAAAAATAATAAACTATTAATAAATTAATTATCAATCAAATATAAACATATGAAAAACCAGCAATAGGGAATTAAAGTAAAAAAAAATGACCCAGCCCAAGATATAAACCGTGTTAAAAGCGGTGGGGGCCGGTAAATTAAAAAAAAAAAGGG
>JAIDMU010000167.1 GCA_029050415.1 Malacoplasma sp. | reverse complement strand
AATATAGACTATCCAGAATATGAAGATTTAGAAATAGTTACTTTGGACTCTTTCAAAAAAGAAATTAAAAAAATTATTGAGAAAATTAATTCAGTAATAATAAGTTATAAAAAAATTAGTTATTTATATAAAGGAATCAATGTTGCTATTATTGGTGAACCAAATGCAGGAAAGTCTTCTTTATTGAATGCTATATTAAAAAAAGATAAAGCAATTGTTTCTAGTATTAAAGGAACAACTAGAGATTTAGTAAATGAATCTGTTAATCTTGATGGAATTCTTTTAAATTTTATTGACACTGCTGGAATTAGAAAAGCAAAAAATGAAATAGAAAAGATAGGAATTAAAAAAACTTTAGAAACTATTAATGAATCAGATTTTATTATTTTTTTAATTGATTCATCTAAATCAATTAACATTCAAGAAAAAGAAATTTTAAAATTTATTGCTAATAAAAATTATGTAGTTGTTAAAAATAAATCTGATCTTGGAATAGATGCAAATCCTGATTTAGATGGAATAAGAATTTCTGCTTTAAAAAAAGATATCAATGAATTAATAATTAAATTAAAATCTTGTTTTAAAAAAGAAGATTTTAATTTAGCTAACAACCTTTCAATTTGTTCAGATAATGAATTACAAATTGTTAAAGAAATTTTCGTTATTTTAAAAAGATCTTATGAAAATGCTTTAAATAATTTTCCTTTGGATTTATTAGTAGAAGATTTGACTTTAGCATATAAAAAAATTTGTACTATTATGGGATTAGAAAAAGATTTAAATATAATAGATAAAATGTTTAAAAATTTTTGTTTAGGTAAATAAAATGATTAAATATTATGATACTCACAGTCACTTAAATATGGAAGAATACCAAGATGAATTAAGTGATTGTATTAAAAACTTAGAAATTAACAATACTTTTACAAATTGTGTTGGATGTGATTTACAAAGTTCTATTAAAGCTGTTGAATTAGCTAAAAAACATCCAAATTTAATGAGAGCTTGTATAGGTATTCATCCTAATGAAATTGAAAACTATTTAAGTGATGATTTAATTTTTGAAAAGTTAGATAAGTTAATTTTAGAAAATAGAGAATCAATTGTAGCGATTGGTGAAATTGGATTAGACTTTTATTATTCAGACAAGTTAAAAAAAGAACAAGAAATTTTTTGTATTAAGCAAATTGAATTAGGAATTAAATATAATTTGCCAATTATGTTTCACTTAAGAAATGCTTTCTGACTCTTATACACATCACCGAGCCAACGAGACAAGAGGCA
>JAIDMU010000166.1 GCA_029050415.1 Malacoplasma sp. | reverse complement strand
ATTTTCTATTTTTCTTTCTATCAAAAAAGACTCTATTATTTTTTTTTGATTGAATCCTATTTCAAAAATAATTGTAGTTTCTTTTTTCAAAATGGGAAAAATTTTATTAATAAACTCAAAATAAAAATAATATCCATCTTCTTTTGCATAAAGTGCTGTTTTTGGTTCTTTACTTGTTGATTTATCAACATTTAAATCTTGATAGCTTATATATGGAGGATTACAAATAATAAAGTCACATTTTTCAAAATATATTTTGTTTAATTTAAAAACATCAGATTTAATAAAATGAGTTTTTAAATTATATTTTTTTGCATTTTTTAATGCCACTTTATATGGAAAAAAATGTTTTTCTATTCCAAAAACATCAACTTTTTTCTTTTTTTTAATATATGCTATTGTATTAGCTAAAACTCCACTTCCACTACATAAATCTAAAATGTATTTTTTATTATCCAAAAGTTTATTAGTAACAACTCAATCTAACATATATTCTGTTTCCATTCTTGGAACAAAAACTTTTTTATTTATATAATAGTCAATGCCAAAAAAAGAAAATTTTTTAGTTATATATTGAACAGGAAAATTTTTAATTAATACTCTATTTAGTTGTTTAACAATTTTTTTATAATCAAAATCAATTTTTGTTTTACTTTCAAAAAAAATATCAGAACTATTTTTTACAACTTTTGAATTAAATAAAATTAATTCTTTAATAACTCATTTTGTGTAAGCATCATTAAGTGGATTTAGTTTTTTAATTAGCTCATTAAAAGTTAAATCATTATATTTTTGCTTCTTGCATTTTAATAGATTCATCATATGAAATCAAAGAGTCAATAATTTCTTCTAAATTACCCATCATTACTGAGTCTAATTTGTTTAAAGTTAAATTTATTCTATGGTCTGTAACCCTATTTTGTGGATAATTATAAGTTCTAATTTTTTCTGCTCTTTCACCTGTACCAACTTGACCTTTTCTTAAATCAGAAATATTTTTTCTTTTTTCTTCTTCTTGTATTTCTCAAAGCTTAGCTCTTAACATTTTCATTGCAGTTTCACGGTTTTCAATTTGAGATTTTCCTTCTTGACATGCAACAAAAATTCCAGTTGGAATATGGGTAATTCTAACTGCTGATTCTGTTTTATTAATGTGCTGTCCACCTGCTCCAGAAGCTCTATAAGTATCTATTTTTAAATCGCTATTATTAATAACAAGTTCTACATCTTCGATTTCTGGAAGAACTGCTACAGTAATAGTAGATGTGTGAACTCTACCTTTAGATTCAGTTGCTGGAACTCTTTGAACACGGTGTACTCCTGATTCAAATTTCATTTTTGAATAAACATTTTCACCACTAATCATAAAAGAAATAAATCCATACCCATGAGATGATTCTTGAATTTCTAACATTTTTACTTTTCAACCAGATGAATCTGCATATCTTTTATATGCAGAAAAAAGATCTCCAACAAAAATTGAGGATTCATCACCACCAGCTGCTGGTCTCATTTCAACAATCACATTTTTATCATCATTAGGGTCTTTGGGTAAAAGTAAAATTTTTAATTCATATTCATATTTATCAATTAGTGGTTTTTTATCAGTTAATTCTATTTGTGCTAATTCAATTAATTCATTGTCTTTTTCATTTTTAATTATTTTTTCAGCAGATGAAATATCATCAAGAATTTTTTTATATTCTCTAAATTTTTCAACAATTGAGGTAGTATCTTTTAATAATTTGTTAATTGCTGACATTCTTTTAATGTTATTTACAAC
>JAIDMU010000165.1 GCA_029050415.1 Malacoplasma sp. | reverse complement strand
ATATTAAATTGTGATCAAGCTATTTTTGTTCCATCAATTAAAATTGGCTCTAAATAATAAATAATTCTTTTAACAGAGTTGACAACTAATGTTAAAAAACTATTAAGTTCATCAATCTTATTTTCTTTCTTTAAATTTCAAGGTTTTGTAAATTCAATAAACTGGTTACATTCAATCATAAAATCTTGAATAACCTTTACAATTTTTTGAATGTTATTTTTTTCAATAACTTCAATTATTTTTTTATCAAAATCTAAAATTTTATTTAAAAAAATAACATTTTCTTTAACTGATGGGTTTTCATATTTTGGAACAACTCCACCAACATATTTATTCACCATTCCAATTGTTCTGTTTATTAGATTTCCAATAGTGTTTGCCAAATCTTTGTTAAAAACACTAACAAATAATTCTTCAGAAAAAATGCTGTCTTCTTTTATAGAAATTTCTTTAACTAAATAATATCGAAAAGCATCTCTACCATATTTGTTAACAAAATAAATTGGGTCTAAAACATTTCCTAATGATTTAGACATTTTCCCTTTTTCTGTAATAATTCACCCATGACTAATATAATGTGTAGGTTTTCTTAAACCTAGCATTTCAAGCATAATTGGTCAATAAATACAATGAAACCTAGTAATTTCTTTCGCCATTAACTGAATAATTTCACAATCTTGTGATTCTCAATAATTTAAAAAATTTTTATCATTTTTTTGAAGATATCCAAGACCTGTTAAATAGCTTGATAAAGCATCTAATCAAACATAAATTACATGTTTTGAATTTTCTTTAATAGGAATTCCTCATTTAAAATTAGATCTTGAAATTGATAAATCATCAAAATCTTCATTATTTAAAAAACTGTTAAATAATTCATTTACTCTTGAAACTGGATAAATTAAATTTGGATCATGTAAAAAAGATGATAAATACTTTTTAAATTGTTTTATTTTTAAAAAATATGATTCTTCTTCTCTTAAAGTTAAATTATGACCTACTGCACAATAAAGATTTTCATCATTTTCTTTTTTAACAGCTTGGTTTTTTGTGTAATTTTCTTCACATGAAACGCAATATAAACCTTTTCATGTTCCTAAATAAATAAATCCTTTTTTATACAAAGAAGAAAAAATATCTTGAACTGCTTTAACATGATAAGAATCTGTTGTTCTAATAAAAAAAGAATAATCAATTCCTAATAAATTTCATAAATCTTTAAAAACTTTTGCATAATTGTCAACAAGTTCTTTTGGAGTTAATTTTGCTTCTTTAGCTTTTTCTTCAATTTTTTGACCATGTTCATCCATTCCAGTCAAAAAATAAACATCATAACCTATTTTTCTTTTATATTTGGATAAAACATCACCTAGAATAGTTGTAAAAGCATGTCCAATATGAGGATTACCAGAAGAATAATAAATTGGTGTTGTTATATAAATCTTTTTTTTAGACATAACTCTCCTTATTTTTCTTTATAAGATAAGAATTTTTTAATATCATTAATTAACTTATTAACATCTTCTCAACTGTGATTTATTGAAATTCCTATTCTTAAAATTGAATCACTTTCATCTAAAATTCCAGTTTCAACTAAAGTGTTATTTATCACATATAAATAAGATCTGATTTCACTTGCTTTTATTCCAAATGGTGTTCTTATAGTATTAACTCAAACTGATCTGCTATTAGGATTTGGAATAACAGAAGAAAAACCTAGTTTTTCTAATTCACTAACAAGATAATTTCCCATTTCTTTTTTGTGGGCATTTAGTTTTTTAATACCACCCATTTTTTTAATATATTCACTAGCAGCATTAACTGCAGCAACAATAGAAACAGGAGTAGTATATGGCATAAATCCGTTTGATATGTGTTTATTAGCAAAAACATGTCAATCTAAAAAACTTGTTTTTGCTACTTTAAGATTTTTACTTATTTCCATTCCTTTTTGACTTACACAAACAAACGATAAACCTGGACTTACTTCAAAGCCTTTTGTTGAAGCACAAACAGCTGCAGTTATATTTCAATCATCAAAATTAAATTCTTCATTCAAAATAGTTGAAATTGAATCAACAACTAATAAAACATTGTATTTATTACAAATATTTGCTATTTCTTTAATTGGATTTAAAATTCCACATGATGTATCCATGTGAACAAAAAATAAAGCTTTTTTGTCTTTTACTAAATTTTCAACTTCATTTAAATCAAATTCATGACCATCAGGCAAATCTACATAAGTTGCATCCAAATGATATCTTTTTGATACATTGATTAAATTTCTGCCAAAAAAACCATTTGATAAAAATAAAACCTTATCCCCTGGTTCTAATAAATTAACCATACAAGATTCTAAACCTGCTGTTCCTGGTGAATTAATAGCTATTGGAAAACCTTTTGTAGAATTAAATGCTCATAAAATATTTTTTGCCATTTCTTTATAAAGAAAAGGTGTAGCTAAAGATCTGTGATGGTTAATAAAATTCCCTACTATATTTTTTATTTCTGGTCTAATAAAAACTGGACCTGGTGTAAAATAAGTAAAATTATTATCATTTAAATATTGATAATCTAGTTTTAATAATTTATCAAAAGAATTAACAAAGCAAATATTTTCATTTTGAACTTCTAAATCAACAACACCATTATGTAAAAGCGTGTCATCAAAAAAAGAATTATTTTTAAAATCAATATATTTAAGATTATTTTTTGAAATAAGTAAAATATTATTTACAGATTTAAAATTATTAATTTTAATAATTGTTTCATTTATAAAATTTTTAGAAAATAATAAATTATTTAATAATTCATCATC
>JAIDMU010000164.1 GCA_029050415.1 Malacoplasma sp. | reverse complement strand
AATAAAATAAAACTGCAAAAACCAATTTAATATTTTTATAAATTTTCTTTTTTTATTTATTTTTAAATGTATAAAATAAAAAAACATAAATAATTATTTTAACACTTTTTAATAGTTTTTTAACAAAAAATTAAGCATTACACTTTTTTACTCTTTTTAAAAATGGTAAAATTAAAGTAATGCTTTTTAATTATTATTTTGTAAAAAGGTTGTTATATGTTTAAAAAACTATTTAGTAAAAAAAAGAATGAAATTCAAGAAGAAGAAATAATTACAAGAGATGAATGATTAAAGCGTGACTATATTCTTGTTCCTAATGAAACAACACCAAATGATTTAACAAATTATCAAAAGTTAATTGTATTAAGAAAACCAGAAGGTGAAAAGAGATGTATTGTTGATTTTGCCTTATCTTTTGATGATGTAGATAAATTGCATTATGAATCACAATTTCAAGATGTTAACATATATGACAAAAATTTTAAAAGATTAATTCCAACTTATTTAAATACAAAAGAAATTGATGATGATGTAGATAATACAGATGAAGAAGAAATAAGAACTGTGTCTAGAACTTTAGCAGAAACTGCTGATGAGTTTAAGTTATCTGATAGTGAATTAAAAGATTCTTTATTAAATTATGAAGAAATTGAAGTTCCAATTTTAAGAGTTGAAGAAAAAAGTGGAAAAATTTTTCAAGCTAAACTTGATCTTTTAAATAAAAAAAGAGAAAATACTACTCCAAAAAACAATGAAGTTGATGATATTGATGGTGTAGATATATTAACTGAAGATGATTATGAAATTAGACAAAAATGATTAGAAGTTGATGATTATATTGAAACTGAAGAATCGATAGAAAGAAGAGAAGCATATAGTGATATTGATCAAACACTTTCCCCTTTCTATGTTCCAAAAATTCAACCATTATTTAGAAATTTCATTGATATTGATTTTTCTGATATGAAAAATTCAAAATTTGAACAACCAAAAACTATTTATGATTTCAATAATGAAAATTTTACAACTGAATTAAATGAAGTTGAAAATCAAGAAATTGAAAATCTTGAATTAGTAAATCCTAATATTGAAAATGAAAATCCTGAAATTATTTTTGAACAACAACCAGAAGTTATTGAAACTGCTGAAGTAGTTCAAGAAAATAATGGTGATCCAGAAATAATTCTTGGCGATATTGATGAATCATTACCTGAAGAAATAGCTGTAATTGAACAACCTAAAATTCTTTCTTTCTTTAAAAATGAAGTTGTTGCAAGTACAAGAATGGGATATGGACAAAATGAACATATTGAAAAACATTCTAAATTCTTTAGAGGAGAAACTAGAAATGTTAAATATCAAAAATTCATTCTTGATAAGAAAAGAAAAATTTACAATGTTAGAAAAGTGTTAATTTAATTGATTACTTTTTAATTAGCAGAAAAATTGAAAACAATAGTTTTCAATTTTTTTATTTCAGATCATTATATATGTAGTTTTTACCCCTCATCCCCATCCCAACAAAATAACCCTGTAAGTCTCGGTGG
>JAIDMU010000163.1 GCA_029050415.1 Malacoplasma sp. | reverse complement strand
AAATGAATTTATAAAAGAAGTACTAAAAAATGATTATAAGCAAATTTTTGAAGAATATTTTTCAAGTAAAACAAATTCTAATTTAAATGTTTTTTTTATAACTAAAGAAGAAAAAGACATAAAAAAAGAAATAAATATAGATTTTCCAAAAATTAAAAAAAATAACGAAAGTTTAAATAAAAATTTAACTTTTGATGATTACACAATTGGGATTTTTAATAAAGATGCATATAAGGCTGCTAATTTCATTTTCGATGGTAATAACAGTTGAAAGACCCTTTTAATATATGCGAGTACAGGTTTAGGAAAAACTCATTTTTTACATGCAATTGGAAATAAATATGAAAGTTTGTTTCCAGAAAAAAATATTTTGTATATTCAAACTGAAGATTTTTTAGAAAAGATTTATAAATCTATTTCTGAAGGTGGAACAAAAATAGAAGAATTTAAAAATAGTTTTAATAATATTGATTTATTGCTAATTGATGATATTCAATTTTTAAATAATAAAGAAAAATTAAATGAAATTTTTTTTAATATTTTTAATAAATTAAATTCAAATAATAAATTAATCATAATGACATCAGATAAATTACCAACCAGTTTAAAAATTGATGACAGAATGATTTCAAGATTTAGTTCTGGATTAAATATAAAAATTAATAAACCAGATGTTGATTCAGTTAAAAAAATAGTTATTAATAAAATTAAAAAAAGCAATATAAAAAATACATTTTCTTTACCAGCAATAGAATATATAGCATTTAGATTTAACAATGATATAAGAACACTTGAAGGAATTTTAAACAAAATATATTTTTTCTTACTTGGCAACATAAATGCAAACGAAATTATAAATGAAAATAAAATAAAAGAAATTATAGATTTAGATAGTGAATCTAATATCACAAATTTTACAAAACAAATAAATCCAGAAATAATTATAGAAACAATTTGTCTTTCATATGGAGTAAACAAAGCATCTGTAACTTCAAAAAAAAGAAATAAAGAATTTTCTTTTGTTAGAAAAGTTTGTATGTATGTATTAAGGGAAAAATTAAATCTTTCCTATAATGAAATTGGTTCACTTTTTTCTAACAGAAATCACGCAACTGTAATTGAATCAATTAAAGATATAGAAAATAAAAAAAATAAAGACAAAGATCTTTCAATTTTTTTAGAAAACATTTTTAATAAATTTTAGTTTCCAACATTCCAAC
>JAIDMU010000162.1 GCA_029050415.1 Malacoplasma sp. | reverse complement strand
AAATAACATTACTGATTTAGTTATTAAAAAAAGTTTAAATGAACTTGAAAATAAAAAAAAGCATTCAGATAAATTCATTATTTATAAACCTAATTCAAAATTAAAAAAAATTATTGAGATTAAAGATTTAAATAAATCTTTTAATCACCAAAAAAATCATGTATTAAAAAATCTTTCAATTGATTTTTATGATGGAGAAAATGTTGCAATTCTAGGTGGTAATGGTGCTGGAAAAACAACATTTGTAGAAATATTAGCTGGAATTAATAAACCTGATAGTGGAACTTTAAAATACAATTTTGATTATAAAAATAGTTTTCAAGAAAAAATTGGTATTCAATTTCAAGATTCGAATTATCCAAAAGGAATATCTGTAAAAAGTGTTATTAATTTTGTTTTAGAAATTTTTAAAAGTGAATTATCAAAGGATGAAATTAATGGATTAATTAATATTTTTGGTATTGATGAGTTTTATTATAAAAAAGCAGCTTCCTTATCAGGTGGACAAAGTCAAAGATTGAATTGTTTGTTATCAATTATTCATAAACCTAGTTTTTTAATCTTGGATGAATTATCTACAGGATTAGATGTAACAATTAAAAGTAAAATAAAAAATTTTATGAAAAGTTTTTGTAAAGAAAATAAAATTACTATTTTACTAGTTAGTCATGATATGGAAGAAATTCAATATTTAGCTAATAGAATTATTATTTTAAAAAATGGAGAAATTTTTGTTGATTCTAAATTAAATGATATTGTTAAAAAATTTGGAAGTTTATCAAAATGCATGGATCTTTATATTTAATTTAATAGAAACAATAATAATTAAGAATTTTTTCTTTTTGATAAATTAGCATTATATGAATTTTTGTGAGTTTATTTAAATAAGTTTTATTATAATATTTGTATTGTTTAAAAAATATTTAAATCAATGAAGAGATGAACAAAAATATTTACTTCTGCAACAGTATCAATTGTTCCTATTGCAGCAATTATATATTTTTCTACCCCTTGAAATAAAGTAAGTATGATTTCATTAGTTGGCTCTTCTTCTTTACAACCTTTAGTTTCAAAATTTTCTGATGAGTACAGTCAATCTGATTTAATTGTTCAAGGTGGTGGTTCAGGCTTTGGTATAAAAAGCATAGTTAGTCAAACTACAGACATTGGTCTTTCTTCCAAAGATCCTTATGAATCTGTAAGGGATGCTACAATACAAACAAATGATTTTGATATACAAGATTGAATAAATGAATCAATTAAAACTTTTACTATTGCAATTGACAGCATTGCTTTAGTTTATAAGTCCAATCAGTCACTGAATATAACAAATAATAATATTGGTGATGTTTATAGGTTATTTTGTGGCTTAGATTTTTATACTATTTCAAATGGTGATTTAAAAAAAGCAGATTCTGCTAGAAATTCTCTTGTTCCATATTCAAGAACAGGTGGATCAAATTCTAGTGGTACTGCTTTTTCTTTTATGAACCAATTCATAGGATGAAATTGAGATGAAAATAATAATGTTTATAGTAAAGAATATGAAATTTTAAAATATGGTAAATATGGAAAAAATGTGAGATCTACAAATGAGTCAAATGTTGAAACATTAAATAAATTAATGGAAGAAAATTTAGATGGCGGTATTACTTATTTGTCACTTTCTTTTGTTATAGAAAATTATGAAACTATAACAAAAGCAGGATATAAAGTTGCAAGTGTTAATGGAATAAATATAGATAATGATTTTTACAAAAACCCAGAGATAACTTTGGATTTTATAAAAAAATATGGATGGTTTTATTTTTATAACATTATAGTTTCACAAAATTGTTCAGCTCAAGTTAAAGATTTAATTGATTGAATTTATTTTAAAGAAGGAAGTAATGTTATAGAAAATTTAAATTTATTTCCAATTTATAGTTCAAAGCACAATTATTTAGATTTGTTACAATACCAAAATTATCAAGATGAAATTACTGAAAATAATTTTAATTCAGTTTTTTTTAGTAAGGAAAATTCAGATGGTGCATTGGCTGAAAAAGGCCAATGTCCTGAAAATTTTTCATTTGGTGTTTCTAATGAAAAAATATTAAATTACAATGTTGAAAGTTAGAGGGGAATATGGAACTAAAAATTAAAAAAATTTCTTTAATTCAGAAATTAAAATTTTTTTCTTTTTCAACTAAACTAATAGCTGGAATAGTTTCTTGTTTTTCTGGCGTTCTCTTATTTGGAATTTTGGGTTTTATTTTAGTTAGAGCTATTCAAGGTTTTCAAGATTATGGGTTTAGTGCCATTCTGCTTTCTGATAAATTTGATATTAATTCAACTGATAATGTTTCTTTTTGGTTACCTTTTACAGGAACTGTTATAACTACTTTAATATCTTTATTAATAGCTGTTCCATTAGGAATTAAAACAGCTGTTGTTTTAAAATTTAGGATTAGAAAAAAGTATCAAAAATGTTTAAGGATTGCCATTGAAACACTAGCTGGAATTCCTTCTGTTATTTTTGGCTTATTTGCAATTCAATCATTAAAAAGTATTGTTAATCTTATAGGGATTTCTCCTTATTCAATTTTAAATGCTTCAATTATGCTGGCTTTTATGATTTTGCCAACAATTATAGCAATGACTTATAACTCTTTAGAAAGTGTGGATTCAAATTTATTTAGTAATACAATTGCTTTGGGGTGTACAAAAACAAAAGCAATTTATAAAGTCTATAAAAAAGCTGCTAAATCTGGAATTATAGTTGGCGTAATATTAGCTACTGGAAGAGCAATTGGTGAAACAATGGCATTGTCAATGTTGCTGCAATCAGAAAGTGATTTTTCAAATATTTTATCTAGTGGTAGTTTAGCTGAAATATTGTCTTCAAATATCAAAACTATTTCTGTTGTTATATCGACAAATATGTTTACTGAAAATAGTACAGAAAGTACAAAATCTCTACTTTTTGCATATGGTTTTATTCTTTTTGTGATTATTATGATTTTTAATTTAATTGTTTTAAGATTAACAAAAACAAAAAAGAATAAAAATTTACCAAAGTTTTTATTATTTATCAAAGAACAGTATCAGTGATTTTTTAATTTAATTTATAATGTTGTGGAATATGTATTATTTCCTTTTAGAAGAACTTTTAAAATTAAATCAATTGATGATACTTTAATTTATATAGAAAAAAGAAATAAAGATTATAAATTTAGAACTGGTTATGTTTGATATAAAGTATTTTGAGAAATTATCTGTTTTATTCTTTGTTTTGCTTTTTTATCTTGATTAACTTTAAATATAGTTGCTTTTGGTATAAATGCTTGATCTCAACCAAGTTCAACTGTTTTTAGTTACTCTAAAAATACAACTGGTCAAGCTTTTTGAAATACAATTCTTGTAATTTTTGTATCAATTTTGATTGGACTACCTTTATCTTTATTAACAGCAATTTATTTGAATGAGTTTTCTAAAAATAAAACAATTAAAAGAATTATTTATTTCTTTTTAGATTCTTTAGGAGCAACTCCATCCATTTTGTTTGGTATGTTTGGATTACTATTTTTTATATATACCTTAGGATGAACCAATCAAGGTATTAAGGGATTTTCTTTAATTGCAGGTGCATTAACAGTTACTATTGTGATTATTCCTTCTTTTTCAAGAACTATTCAGCATGCATTAAACCAAGTGCCAAATGAAATTAGATTAAATGGATTTGCTTTGGGCTGCACAGCAAGTCAAGTTGTTAGAAAACTTGTGCTTCCAGCAGCTTTTACTGGGTTAGCTACAAGTATTGTTTTAGCAATTGGAAGAATTCTTTCGGAAACTGCACCACTATATTTAACAGCAGGTTTAACAAGCTCAAGTCAAATTGCTTTAATTAATCCTGGACAAACTTTAACAACAAGAATTTATGGACAGTTAACAAATACTAACATACAAGAAGGAGTTAATATAATGTATGAATCTGCTTTTTTAACAATAATTTTAGTTTTTGTTTTAATAATTGTTGGATATTACATAATTCCAAATTGAAAGTTTATTAAAAATGAAATAATTTTTTCATTTTATAAGTTAAAAAATAAATTTAAAAAACAATTAGTAATAAAATAATGATTGATAATTATGAGTATAAAAAACGGTTTTGATAAATTTAAAAACAAATTTTTATTTAAGCAAAGTAGCGATAGTAAAATTAGTGAATTTAAAGAAGATTTCAGTGATGAAAACATCTTTGAAATTAGGGATTTAAATTTTTGGTATGAAAATAAAAAAAAGCATGCTCTTTTTGACATTAATTTAGATATTAAAAAACATAAAGTAACTTCTTTAATAGGTCCAAGTGGTTGTGGAAAATCAACATTTTTAAGATTGTTAAACAGAATGAACGATTTGTTGCCTGACACCCATGTTGAAGGAGATATTTATTTTGAAAAACAAAATATTTATTCAAAAAAAGTTAGTTTTTTAGATTTAAGAACAAAAGTAGGAATGGTTTTTCAAAAAGCAACACCATTCCCAATGTCAATTTATGATAATGTAGCTTTTCCTTTAAAAAATCAGGGAATTAGAAATAAACAAATAGTTGATGAGATTGTTGAAAAATCATTAAAAAGTGCAGCTTTATGAGATGATGTAAAAGATAATTTAAATGATTTAGCAACCGGATTATCTGGAGGTCAGCAGCAAAGATTGTGTATTGCTAGAGCAATAGTTTGCAAACCTTTAGTGTTATTAATGGATGAACCAACTTCAGCTTTAGACCCAATTGCAACATCAAAGATTGAAGAATTAATTATTGAACTTAAACAAAAATATACTATTATTATTGTTACTCATTCAATGGCACAAGCTCAAAGAATAAGTGATGAAACTGTTTTCTTTTTTTCAGGAAAAATTATTGAAAGTGGACCTACTAAAAATATTTTTTTAAAACCTAAAGAGAAAAAAACAAGAGATTATATTAATGGAAGGATAGGGTAAGTATAAATTATGGTAACTAACTTTTTTAGTTTAGAAAAATCAGAATTTGAGTTGAAACAAAGTTTTTTAGAATTTGCTAATATGTGCTACAAACATCATCTTAAAGCTTGTGAGATATTAAAAGAAAATGAAATTTCTGATGCAATAGTAACAGAAATGTCTTTGAAAAAAACAAAAGCAAAAGATAAAAAAAGAGATATAAAAGATGATTGCATTTGAATTATTTCAAAAGACCAACCAAGATCTAATCATTTACGTTTTATTGTAGCTATTTTATATTCTTCAAGAGACTTAGAAAGGATTGCTGAACAAGCATATAATATTGTTTGATATTCTAGAAGAATTTGATTATTAACAAATAATAAATTGTCTAAGATGTTAAAAGATATAGTTATTAAATCTTTAGAGAATTCTAATTTATTTTTTAAAAGTATGTTAGAAATTTTCAAAAGTGATTCTGATTATTCAAAATACCTTGAAGAAGTTAAAACTTTAGTTTCGAATTGTAGATCTGAGTACAAATCAATTCTTTCAAATGCTTTGAAAAAAGTTTCATTAAGTTCAGCAAGTCAAGTTGATTTTATTTTTTCTTTTTCAATAGTTATGAAATATATTGATAGAACAATTGACCATTTATGATCTATATTTGATAACTTATTAACAATCAGAAATAGAGATGAATAACCATTAGTATGGGAGTAGAAAATGAGAATTGATTCAAATTATTTAAATAATCCAAATTTCTTTGATTTATTAATTGTAGGTGCTGGTCCTGCAGGTTTAACAGCAGCTTTGTATGCAAAAAGAGCAGGATTAAAAGTGGCTTTTTATGAAAAAGATACACCGGGTGGTAAAGTTGTTAAAACATCATTTGTTGAAAATTATCCTGGGTTTTCAAATATTAGTGGACCTGATTTAGCAATGAATTTTTTTAAACAAGTTAGTGAATTAGGTGTCAAATTCCTTTATGGAGAAGTTACTAAAGTTAGAAAAATGGAAAATGTTTTTCATGTTTTTTCTTCTGATGGTCAGGTTAGATATGCAAAAAGTGTTATTTTAGCAACTGGAATGACAGAAAAAAAATTAGGAATTAAAGGTGAAAATGAATATTATGGAAAAGGTGTAAGTTATTGTGCAATTTGTGATGCAGCTTTATATAAAGATAAACCTGTTGCTGTAATTGGTGGTGGAAACACAGCTTTAGAAGAATCACTATATCTTGCAGATGTAGTTTCTAAAGTTTATTTAATTCATCGTAGAAAAGAATTTAGAGCTGATAATTTAATTGTTGAAAAAGTTAAGCAGAACAAAAAAATTGAACTTGTTTTAGAATATATTCCATATGAATTTATTGGTGATGGTAAAAAAATTAATTCCATAATTATTAAAAACACTATTTCTAATAACTTATCAAAAATTCTTGTTGATTGTATTTTTCCATTTATTGGTTTTATTCCTGTGAACAATACTATTTCTGATTTGAAAATTACAAACGAAGAAAATGGATTTGTTGATGTTAATTCCAAAATGGAAACAAAAATTCCTGGTTTATTTTGTATTGGAGATCTTGTTAATAAATCCATTAGACAAATTACTACAGCTGTAGGAGATGGGGCAATTGCTGCTGTTGAAGCAAAAAAATATATAGAAGAAAGATTTGAAATTTAATTTTAATAACTATTTTATTAATTAAAATTAAATTAGCAGGTAAATTTTATGAGTAATAAAAGTGATTCTATATATAAACAAGTTAAATCAAGTAATTTCAAAAGAAAATATTTAAAAATTATTAAATTTTTAGTTTCAAAAAATATAAGTTCTGATGATATTGAATATCAAAGAGAAATCCATACAAAAGATGGTTCAAATTTAAATTCTCTTTTTTCTTGTTTTTATCCTAGTCATATTAAAGATCAAAATAATATATTTCTTTTAGCATTTTTTTATGATCAAAAATTAACTGATGATTTCTGCAAAAAAATTTGTGAACAGTACTTTTATCACTTAGATAACCTTTTTATGATAATTTTTTTTGATTATTATGTAAAACCATCATTATTTTTTAGAAAAGAAGATAATAAT
>JAIDMU010000161.1 GCA_029050415.1 Malacoplasma sp. | reverse complement strand
GTTTTTTATTTACTTTTATTTTTTATTTGACTTTTATTTGTATTAAGTATTTCTTCAATATCTTTTGATAAGTCTTCAACTGTTCTTGGCTTTTTACTATATAAAGAAATAAATCTTTTATCTTTATTACATAAATCATCAATAAAATCTATAATTTTAGGTTTTTCCATTTTTGAATTTAAGTATAAATTTTTATTTGTAAAAATTTCATATGGGTTTCCATGCATTAAAATTTTTCCTTTGTCTAAAACAATGACTTCATCAGCAATTTCTAAAACATGATCCATAGTGTGGGTGATGACAATAACTGTTTGTTTATTTTTTTTAGCATCTAAAATAATTTTCATCATTTCTTGTTCACCTTTTGGGTCTAGTCCAGCTGTGGGTTCATCAAATATTAAAATTTTTGGTTCAATAGCTAATATCCCTGCAATTGCAACCCTTCTTTTTTGTCCACCAGATAGTCCAAAAGGACTTCTTTCTAAAAATGATTCATCCAAACCCATTCTTAATAAATATTTTGCACATAAATTGTGTAAGTAGTGTGACTCAGAAATACTTTCATAATTAATTTTTCTAATTCATTTTTTTCCAAATTCATTTTTTATAATTATTTTTGACTTGTTTTTACCTGGTTTAATCTTTATTTTTGCATTCATATTGTTTTTATGAATAAAATTTGAAAAATCAATTCAATTTTCTTTTTTTAATTCGAAAAATAGAATTAACTCACTTAAATAATTTTTGAAAATAATTCTTTCAACAATTTTGTGATTAATTTCCATTGTTTTATTACGAGGGATTTTTAAAGTAATCGGACCAAAACTTATATCTTTTTCTATTGTGCTTTTAAACAATTGGTATTCTGGAAATTGAAAAACCATACTTATTAATCTTCTTAATTTTTTAGTATTTTTTATTTTTCTTTTTTTACCATAAATATGAAAATCATCAATTCTAATATCACCTTGTTTAGATTTAATTAAACCATTAAAATGTGCTACTAATGTAGATTTTCCACTACCTGAATTTCCAATAATAAAATAAATTTTATTTTCTTCAAATTGAAAAGAAAAATCATCAACTGCAACCACTTCATTTTCGTGATTTTCATTGAATTTACAAGTTAAATTTTTAACATCTAAAATTATTTTTTTGCTTTCTATTTTTTCTTGCATAATGATTCCAATAATTTTTCTTTATTTATTGTTAAATCTACATTAATTCCTTTTTCATTTAATTCTTTAGATAATTTCAAAATAAAAGGAAAATCTAAAGATGAATTATCTAAAAATTCTCTGTCTGTAAAAATAGTTTCTGGTGATCCAGATTTTATAATTTTGCCTTGTTTTAAAACAATAACTCTATCTGCATTTAAAACTTCATCCATATCATGAGTTATAGAAATTACAGTTTTTTTTGATTTATTTTTTAAATCTACCATTACCTTTTTTAATTCTGATTTTCCTCTTGGATCAAGCATAGAAGTTGATTCATCAAAAATAACTATTTTTGGATTAGTAGCAAGAACAGAGGCTATAGCTACTCTTTGTTTTTGCCCACCAGACAAAGATAGTGAGTCTTTATCTAAAAGATTTTCAACATCAACTATTTCACTTGCTTCTTCAATAATTTTATCCATTAAATTAGGTTTAACTTTTCTGTTTTCTAGTCCAAAAGCAATGTCATCTCTAGCAGATAAACCAATAAATTGACTATCAGGATTTTGAAAAATAATACCAACATTATTTCTCAACTTTTGAAAATTTAAATATGAAACAGTTTCACCATAAATTTTAATATTTCCACTAGCAGGTTTTAGTAATCCAACTAAAATTTTTGATATAGTTGATTTGCCACTTCCATTATGTCCAATAATGCACACATATTCATTTTCATAAATATCAAAACTTATATCATCTAGCACGTTATTAACTAAATCATAGCTAAAAGTAACATTTTCAATTTCAAAAACTTTTTTTACTGTGTTTTCCATATTAGCACTCATTTATTTGTTTAATAAATGATTATATTTTAAATGGATAAAATCTAAATAATTAATAATTTAAGTGTTAATTACTAATTTTAGTTTTCACAAAAATATTTATATAAAAATTTAGATTTGAATTTTCAAGAAAACAATTCAAAAATAAAAACTAAAATCTTATTATTTAAACCCATTATTTTTTGTGATTTAATTTTCTTTTTTTCAACTAATTTATAAACATATTTTGCAACTTTGTTTTTGTTGATACCAAATTTTAAATTGTTATTTAATTTTTTTATTAAATTATCCATTGGTGTTTTATAAGCAGAATTATGATTTATATTTATTTTTTTATTTTTATCAAAATCAGTTTTTATTTTTCCTAAGATTAAATAACAAATTTCAATATTTTTTTGTTTGCAATAATTGTAAAAATAAAAACTTATAACTTTTAAAAGCTGTTTTGATAAACAATACTGCATTTCAAAAGGAACAAAAATTTCAGATACAGTAGAACCTATATTAATTATTTTACCTTTTGTTTTTTCAAGGTAATTTATGGCAGATTCACAAATATTGAAAGCAGACTCAACATTTACTTTCATTAATTTTTCATACTCATCTATTTTTAGTTCTTCTCAAGATGAAACAAGTGCATAACCACTATTGTTAATAATCAAATCTATTTTTTTATGCTTATCATAAACTTGTTTTAAATATTGCTTTACTTTTTCAAAATTTGAAATATCACATTCTAAATGAAAAATTAAAGATGAATCAGGTTTTGATCTAGATAAAGAATAAACTAAATAATTTTTGTTTGAAGAAAAATTTTATTTCTTGTGCCATGTGTATGGATTAAGTACCACAGAGAAGTT
>JAIDMU010000160.1 GCA_029050415.1 Malacoplasma sp. | reverse complement strand
GTGATAGTGACATAGAAAAAGCTATAGAACAACTTAAAAAAATGAAAGAAACTAATAACAAAGTTTTTAGCGAATATGAAAGTAAAAACACTGATAATTTATATAGTGATGAATATTTTGAAAGATTAAAGAAAAGTTATTTTGATAGTAATTTTGAAAACTCTTTTGAATATGAAAATAATGAAAATAAAAGTAATGATACTAATACATCTAGTTCACTTGATAAACAATATTCAGAAAGTGTTTATGATTCTGGTCACGAAAAAAAAGTGATGATGGAAAAAATAATAAGTTTAAAAAAGTTTTCTAATTTCTATTTTTTTCTACTTTTAATTCAATACATAATAGGTATTATTATTTTTATTTCATATTACTTTTCAAAATCAATTCATTTTGATGGACCCTTAGAATTTAGGTTTTTACATGCTGCACAATCTGATGGTACTTTAATTGTCATATTAGTTGTGTTTTTTGTATTAAATGTAGTACCTTTTTTATTTCTACCAATAGTTTTATTGTCATATTTAAATGATGATAATCTAAAAATTAAAAATAGAAAAGAATTAAGAGTTCTATTTATTATTGGAATTTTTACTGGATTAGTTGGTTTAGTAGCATCAGGTATTCTTTCCTTTTTGGTTTTAAAGGGTGTGAAAACTAGTAAATATTCATACCAAGACCTTTACTATTAATTAAAAAATTTTATTTATCAAAACTAACTATAAATGAATATAAAAAATTTTTGCATTGAGAAAGATAGGGAATAAAAATATGAATTTTTTGGAAGAAAATATTTTTGAAAAAAAATTAGATAAAAGAATAGATGAAAAAAAATTAAATTCATTGAAAGCAACTACTATTGTTTTTCTGTTTTTTTCTACAGTAGCTATTATTTTATTTATTTTATATCTTTCATTTTTACATCCAAATGATTGAACTTACTTGTATTATTCTAGTTATTATTTTAATTTGATAGGTTTTTCATCACTTTTTAAACTCGCTTCATTTTCATCTTTTGGAATTTCTTTTCTACTGTCTATTGTTTTGATAAAAAAATGTCAGTCTATTTCCAAAGAGATAAACAATGAACTAAAACCATCCATCATTATTTTTTGAATTTTCTTTGTATTAATATTTTTAGTTACTATTTTTTACTTTATAAATTTAGATATAGTAGTTGAAAGTGTAATAACTTTTTTTGCTTGAATCTTTTCTTTTTCTGTTAGTTGCATCACAATTAAAAAAGTAAATGCTATCAAGAAAATAAATCCTAAATATTAAATTCATATGTGTATGAATTTAAAGTTATATCAAATTACAAGAAGTAAAAATCTTGTGATTTTTGTATCCTTATTAAAGGAAAAATAATACAAAACAACCTATGTTTAATTAATAAGTTAAAGTATTTTTTTCTAAAGGTTTATAATTCTTCTGTTATGAACATAAATAAAGAAAATTTTAATGAAGAAAAAGAAATAGATAAAGTTTTAGAAAATTCAGTTTTAAAAATAAGAAAAATGTCTATTCATTACAAATTTATGTTTTTTGTAGAAATTATTTTGTATTTAATTGGTGCATGTCTTTTAGGGATTTGTAAAGGTAATCTTATTGCAACAATTTTTGGTGCAATATTTATAGCTATTTCTGTAATTTCTACAATTACTAATTACGTTATTAATGTTTTACTTGTGATTGAAGTAGGATATTTAAAAACAAGATATAAAAGTGCTGAATCATTATTTTATCTTTTTCTTGTAGGTTTGTTTCTAATTTTTCCTACACTAATAAGTTGTTTTGCTATTAAGAATTTTTATTTTTTCTGAACAAAAGAAGATTAAACAATTTCAAAAACAAGATGTTTATAAAAAAGAATATAATTAGTATTAGTGAATTTATAAGGAGATAACAAAATGTATGAACTAACTCTTTTAGAAACTCAAAAGGCAATAAAATTTATAAAAGACTTATTTCAAATAAATTTATCACATGCACTTAGACTTCACCGTGTAACTGCACCAATTATTTTAGAACCAGATACAGGTATTAATGATGATTTAAGTGGAACTGAATCACCAGTATCTTTTTTAAGTAGTAAAAATGGTTTAAGAGGTGAAATTCCTCATTCATTAGCTAAATGAAAAAGATTAGCATTAGCAAAATATGATGTACCTTTACATGAAGGCGTTTATGCAGATATGAATGCAATTAGAAAAGATGAAATAATATCTAACATTCACTCTATTTATGTTGATCAATGAGATTGAGAACTACACATTAAAAAAAGTGAAAGAAATATTCAAACTTTAAAAGTTGTAGTAAATAAAATTTATGAAATT
Organism: Malacoplasma sp.; assembly: GCA_029050415.1. Taxonomy (GTDB): domain Bacteria; phylum Bacillota_I; class Bacilli_A; order Mycoplasmatales; family Mycoplasmoidaceae; genus Malacoplasma. The sequence continues at coordinate 1,939 of JAIDMU010000160.1, read as the reverse complement.
ATTAGATTTTGTCAACAAGAAGTAAACAAAAAATATGAATGATTTGATGGCAAAACTTTACCAGAAAAAATTACATTTATTACAGCAGAAGAATTATTAAATAAATATCCTGACAAAACACCTAAAGAAAGAGAAAATTTAATAGCAAAAGAATTTAAAGCTGTTTTTATTATTGGTGTTGGTGATAAATTGTCAGATGGTAAACCACATGATTTAAGAGCTCCAGATTATGATGATTGAGCTTTAAATGGTGACATTATTGTTTGAAATTACACAACTAACTCTGCTTTAGAATTAAGTTCTATGGGAATAAGAGTAGATGAAAAAAGTTTATTATCACAACTAGAAAAAGTTGGTAAATCATCTAAACAAAAATTGGATTTTCATCAAAAATTATTAAAAAAAGAAATTCCATATTCTATTGGTGGTGGAATTGGTCAAAGTAGATTATGTTATTTCTTGCTTCATAAAAAACATATTGGTGAAGTTCAAACATCAATTTGACCAGAAGAAGTAATTGAAGAAGCAATTAAAAATAATATAAATATTCTTTAAAATTCAAATTATAGATTTTGTTTTTGGGAGACAAAATCTATAATTTTTTTATTAAATTTTTTATTCACTTCCTTTTTTATTTTTTCTAAATCTGATTCACTTATTTTTTTAGAACTACTTATATCAAAAATTGATTGTTGGTAATTACTATCGCTTTCTGTAAGATTATTTACTATCAATGAAACATTAATTATTTCGTTATAATAGTTGGGTGAAATGGATTGTTCAAAGAGTCTTAATGCAATATCTAAAGGAACTTTTGTAGCAAATTTTTCAAATTTAAAAAATTTATTTATTATTAAATTATTTTTTAATCTTAGTTTTAAATTGAAACTAAGATAAGTACATCTTTTTTGTTTTAAATGAAAGTTAATGTCTTTTACTAATTCATCTATTAATTTTAAAAATTCTAAATATTCACTAAAATTTCTAATTGATTGACTTCTACTTATATTTTTACTTTGAAAATGAGGATTAACAACATCACAAACAATTCCTAGAACATTCATTTTGATTTTTGACCAACTTATTCCTATTTTTTTTCTAATTAAATAATCATCTTTTAAAAGCACTATATCTTTTATTAAGTTTATTTTTAATTCTTTAAAAACTTTTGCAGTACTTGGACCTATACCAATAATTTTATTTACTGGTAAATCATATATATATTCTTTAAAATTATTTTTATTGAGTGTTAAAAAACCATCTGGTTTACATAAATTAGTTGCCATTTTTGCCAAAAATTTTGTAAATGAATTTCCAATTGTACAATCTAAATTAAATTTAGTTTTAATATTATTTTTTATATATGAAGCAAATTCAATTTCAGATCAATTTTCAAATTTAGAATCACTAACATCTAAGTACCATTCATCAATGGACCCAGTTTCCATATTTTTTATTAATGATTTTAGAAACTTTTCTATTTCATAAGATATTTTTGAATATTTATTTTTATCAGGTGGTACAACTACTAAATTTTTACAAATTTTTTTTGCTTCTAATAGTGGCATTCCTGATTTAATTCCTAATTTTCTAGAAACATAATTAGCTGATGATACCACCCTATGTCCTACAACCATTGGAATAGTTAAATATGATGGATTATATAAAGCTTCAACAGATGGAAAAAAACTATCCATATCTATGTGAAAAATTTTATTCTCCATTTTTAATACTCCAAATAAAATAAATACTCTGTATTTTCTTTTTTTGCTCCTTTTATAGGAGATTCTATGTATCCGTGATTTTTGATATTAAAAGAATTTAATAATTTATTAAAATTTTCAATAATTTTGTAATGATCATTTTTTTTGGCAAAACCTTTAGTTTTACTAATATTTATTCCCACTTAAAATAGTGGTTTTAATAAAACGACAGCTTT
>JAIDMU010000016.1 GCA_029050415.1 Malacoplasma sp. | reverse complement strand
TGAAAGTATTATTTTCGCTTCAAATTTCATTAAAAATCCATAATTTAATATAAAAATAAATTATGGATTTTAATACATAAATATATTTATCAAAGCTTTTTATTCCATGTCATCATCTTTATCATCTTTTTTAAATAAAGCTGCTGAAATAATTTTTTCTTTTGGTTGCAATTTAACCAATGTTACACCTGATGTTGATCTACCAATAACTCTTAATTTTTGTAATGATAGTCTAATAATTTTACCAGAACTTGTAACAATTAATATTTCTTCATCTCCTCTAACTGCTGAAGAAAATATTAATTTTCCTGTTTTTTCATTTTGTTTTAGTGTAACTACACCTTTAGATCCTCTTCTAGTTAAACGATAGTTTTCTGCTTCAGATAATTTACCTAAACCTTTTTCACCAATTGAAAGAATTAAATCCCCACTTTGTGAAGAAGATGCACCTACAACATTTATTGTTGTGTCCACTTTTTTCTTTGCTCTACCTGCTGCTTTTACTTCAATATTTATTCCTTTTACACCAGATGCAGTTCTTCCCATTACTCTTACATCTTGCTCATTAAATCTTGCTAATAAACCATTTGATGCACCTAAATAAATTTCATCTTTCCCTCTAGTTAAAAATGCAGATAAAAGTTGATCACCTTCTCTTAAAGTAATTGCTCTTTTCCCATTTGATTTTATTGAATTATATTCAGATAAGCTTGTTCTTTTTACAATTCCTTTAACAGTTGCTAAAAACAAAAATCCCTTTGAATAATCTTCAACTGGAAGCATAACTAAAATTTTTTCATTTTTTTCAATATTAATTAAATTTAATGCTGGGATACCTTTTGCTTGTCTTGATCCTGGAGGAACTTCATGTGCTCTAATTCTATAAACTTTTCCAAAATCTGTAAAAAACAATAAATCTGTGTGAGTTGTTGTAGTTATAATATCATCAACTTCATCATCACTATATGTACTAACACCCTTTACACCTACACCACCTCTATGTTGTAATTTATATGCTTCAATTGAAATTCTTTTTAAATAATTATTTGATGATCTACTAATTACAACATCTTCAACAGGAATTAAATCTTCATCATCAATTGATGCAGATACGCCATATAAAATTTCTGTTTTTCTTTCATCACCATATGTTTTTTTCAAATTTAATAATTCATTTGAAATAATTTCAATTTGTTTTTCGTTTGATTTTAATATACTTGTTAATTCAGCAATTAAAGATTTCATTTCTTTTAATTCTTCTTCAATTTTAATTCTTTCTAAATTTGAAAGATTTCTTAATCTCATATCTAAAATTGCTTTAGCTTGGATTTTTGTTAATTTAAATTTTGAAATTAATTGTTTTTCTGCATCATCATTGTCTTTAGAGTTTCTAATAATTTTAATAACAGCATCAATGTTTGAAACTGCAATAAATAATCCTTCTAAAATATGTGCTCTTTCTTCTGCTTTTTTAAGATCAAATTTTGTTTTTCTAACCAATACTTTAATTTGGTGTTTTAAATATTCTTGTAAAACTTCTTTAATATTTAATAGTTTTGGTTCACCATCAACTAAAGCAAGCATATTAACACTAAAATTTGATTGCAAAGGAGTCATTTTAAAAAGTTTATTTAATAAAACTTCTGGAACAACATCTTTTTTTGTTTCAATAACAATTCTAATTCCTTCTCTTGATGATTCATCTCTTAAATCTGCTATTCCTTCAATTGAATTTGTTTTAACTAACTCAACAATTTTATCAATCAAATTACTCTTATTAATCATGTAAGGAATTTCTTTAATAATAATTTGTGATTTTGAATCCTTACTGTGAATAATTTCTGCTTTTGATCTTATTGTTACAGAACCTCTTCCTGTTTCAAAATAGCTATTTATTCCATTTGTTCCAACAATTTCTGCTTTTGTTGGAAAATCAGGCCCTTTTAAAACTTGTTTTATTTCATTAACTGAAGCATCTTTGTTTTTAGCTAGTAATAAAACAGCATCAATAATTTCTGATAAATTGTGTGGAGGAATGTTTGTTGCCATCCCTACAGCTATTCCTGAAGAACCATTTGCTAACATATTTGGAAATAGTGCAGGTAAAACTGATGGTTCCATTTCACTTCCATCATAATTTTCTACAAAATCAACTGTATCTTTTTCTATATACTTAAGCATTTCAGAAGAAATTTTTGATAATCTTGCTTCTGTATAACGCATTGCAGCTGCAGAATCTCCATCAATTGATCCAAAATTACCATGCCCATCTATTAACATATATCTCATCGAAAAATCTTGAGCCATTCTAACCATTGTTTCATATGCTGCAGTGTCACCATGTGGGTGAAATTTCCCAATTATTTCCCCTACTAATCTTGCAGATTTTTTATATGGTTTATCATGTGTCATTCCCATATTATATGCTGCATATAATACTCTTCTGTGAACTGGTTTAAATCCATCTCTTACATCTGGAATTGCTCTTGCAACAATTACAGACATTGCATAATCCATAAAAGAATTTTCAATTTCTTTTATTATTGATTGATCAGTAACTTTTGTTTTGCTTAAATTTTCTTTAATTTTTTCAATATTTATATTATTTGATGACATACTTTTGTTACCTTAATTTTTAAATGTCTAAATTTTTTACATATTTTGCGTTTTTTTCTATAAATTCTTTTCTTGGTGCAACTTCATCTCCCATTAAAAGTGAAAAAGTTTTATCAGCACTTAAAGCATCTTCGATTGTTACTTTTAATAATAATCTATTTTTTGGATCCATTGTTGTCTCTCAAAGTTGATCTGGATTCATTTCACCTAAACCTTTGTATCTTTGAATTTGATACTTTGTTTTACTATTTTCTTTTTTAAATTCATCTAATGTTTTTTGATCATAAGCATACTTAAATGATTTTCCAACAGAAAATTTAAATAATGGAGGTTGAGCTATATATACATTTCCATTTTCTAACAATGGTTGCATGTATCTAAAAAAGAAAGTTAAAAGCAATATTCTGATGTGTGATCCATCTACATCAGCATCTGTCATTAATATAATTTTGTTATATCTTAATTTTTCTATTTTAAATTCTGGCCCAACTCCTGCTCCTATTGCAGTTATTAAATTAATAATTTCATCATTAGCAAAAATCTTTTCACTTTTTGCTTTTTCAACATTTAAAATTTTTCCTTTTAAAGGTAATATAGCTTGATATATTCTATCTCTTCCAAGTTTTGCACTACCACCAGCTGAATCTCCTTCAACAATATATAATTCAGATATTTCGCTGTCTTTTGTAGAACAATCTGCTAATTTTCCTGGAAGTGAATTTGATTCAAATGGAGATTTTCTTCTTGTTGCTTCTCTAGCCTCAAAAGATTTTTTCCTTGCTTCCATTGCTAGCATACATTTTTTAATAATGGCTGTAGCATCTTCAGGATTTTCAAGTAAATATTTTTCAAAAATTTCACCAACTACACTACTAACAAATGGTCTAACTTCACTATTACCTAATTTTCTTTTTGTTTGTCCTTCATATTGTGGATTTGGGTGCTTAATTGAAACAATTGCTGTTAGTCCTTCAATTACATCTTCTTTAGAAATTTTTTCATCTGTTTCTTTTAAAAATTTTTTTTCTAAAGCAAATTTATTAATTACTTTTTGAATAGCAAATTTAAAACCTTCTTCATGACTTCCACCTTCTGTAGTATTAATATTGTTACAAAAAGTAAAAGTTGAATTGTTATAAGTTTTATTGTATTGAAAAGCTACTTCAACTCTAATATTATATTTATCTTTATTATTTCCAGCTTTAACTATTTCTTCTCTATCATCATAAACAATAGTTTGAACCATAGGTTCTTTTTCTTTGTTCAATTCCTCAACTCATTGTTTTATTCCACCAGCAAATAAAAAAGATTCTTTATCATTATTTCTTTCATCAAAAAAATTAATTTTAATTCCTTTATTAAGATATGCTAGTTGTTTAAGTCTATTTTTGATAGTTAATGAATCAAATTCTGCTTTTTCCATTATTTCATAATCTGGATAAAATTCAATAAGTGTACCTTTTTTAATTGGAGATTTTTCATTTGTTATTTTTAATTCATTAATTGGTTTTCCACCATCTTTAAATTCAATAAAATGTTCTTTATTATCACGATACACTCAAACTTTAAATCAACTTGATAATGCATTAACAACTGATGCACCTACCCCATGTAAACCACCAGATACTTTATATGAATCATTATCAAATTTTCCTCCAGCATGCAAAATTGTTAAAACTGTTTCTACTGTTGATTTTTTTGTTTTAGCATGTTTTTCTACTGGAATACCTCTACCATCATCTTGAACTTTTACTGATCCAATTTTAGTAATTGTTACAGTAATTTCTGTAGCATTACCTGTCATTGCTTCATCAATTGAATTATCAACAATTTCTCAAACCATATGATGTAATCCCTTTACATCGGTTGAACCAATATACATACCTGGTCTTTTTCTTACTGCTTCCAATCCTTCAAGAATTTTTATATTTGAAGCTGAATAATTACTTTTTTTAGTTTTTGTTTCTTTATTCATTGTTATTGTTCTCCTTAATAATTAAATAATTCTTGTTATCTACTAAAATTTTTGAACCATCATATAATTTTCTATTTCTTCTTTTTTCAAGTATTCCATCAACAATTACATTATTTTTTTCCAAAAATTCTTTTGATTTAGAACCATTTTCTATAATTCCACTAAATTTTAAAAATTGAGATAATTTTATATAGGGTGTATTAATAAATATTTTTATCATTTTTTCCTTTTAAAATAAAAGAACATAATATATAAAATTATATATTTTAATATTAAAAAATATAAAAAAATAAATAGTTAAAATATTAGGTGCACTTTAAATAATGTTGTTTTAGTGCTTTATTTTGTTTATAAAATGAAAAAATGAAAAAAACATCTATTTTTCAAAAAATTTAATTTTTACTTTTTTTAATTTCTTATAGGTATTAAAATTTGCATAAAATTTTTTTCTTTTTCATCTATTAAAGTCACAGGTCTTAAACCATCTTCAAATTCAATACAAATTTCATCATTATCAAATACTTTTAATAATGAAATTAAAAAGGTTGCATTTAAAAGTATTTCTATAGAATTTTCAACATTACTTTTACAAGGTATTTCTTCTTTTGAATTTCCAAGTTCTACACTATTGAAAGAAATTTCAATTTTTTCTGAATTAAAAATTAATTTTGCTGCTGCTTTTTTATCCATTGGAGAAAAAACCATTCCTCTTTCTAATGCATCTAATAAAGTTTTTTTAGAAATAATTGCTTTTTTGGTTTTTGGTAGAGTTAAAATTCTAGAAATATTTGGAAACTCCCCATCAATTGTTTTAGAAGCAATTAAAAACTCCTTTATTTTAAAAATAACATTATTATCAGAAATATAAATTTTTACATTTTTGTCATGTTCAAGTATATCTGCAAAAAGATCTATCAAATCTATACCAATAACAAATTTAAAATCATCTAAACTACTTTCAAATTTATAGAATGCTAACTTATAACTGTCTGTAGCTACAACTTCTAATGTTTTGTTCTCTTTGTTAGAAATAAAACAAACTCCACTCATTATGTTTATTTTTTCTTTGTTCAAGTTTGCTGCATGTTTAATTTTTGTAATTGTTTTTTTAAAAACTATAGAAGGTAATTCAATTTCTTTTCAACCATTAAAATTGAAATTAATATTTGGGTATTTTTCTTCATCTAAAATGTTTATATTTGAATCAAAATAATCTGTTTTTATTTTTAAAACAGAATTATCTATTCTTTCAAAATTAATCATGCTTTTTTTTAATTTTGAAAGAACATTGAATAGTGTTTTAGTTTTTAATAAAACTTTTCCATTATTAATGATATTAAGATTTTCATCTTTTTCAATAATTGATTTTATTGAAATTAAGCCATTAGAAGAGGTGAATTTAAGTTTTGAATTCTCAGTTTCAATAAGCGTTCCTAAAAAATTTGGAGAAGAATTTAGATTATCAGTTATGGAGTTACAAACTCTTACAGTTTCAAAAATTTTATTTTTATTAACAATAAATTTCATAAAAATCCAGAAAAAATAATTTAAAGTTATTTTATTTTATATTTATTATTTTATTAAATTTATTTTATTTATTTTTTATTATGTGTGTTTGAATTGTTGGAATGTTGGAAACTAAAATTTATTAAAAATGTTTACTAAAAAAATTGAAAGATCTTTGTCTTTATTTTTTTTATTTTCTATATCTTTAATTGATTCAATTACAGTTGCGTG
>JAIDMU010000159.1 GCA_029050415.1 Malacoplasma sp. | reverse complement strand
TTGCGTTTTGGCTGGTGGTTTGGTCATGTTTTTAATCTTCATGATGCACGTTTTCAATTTTTTTTAAACTTTTTAAACAATCAATAATTTAATGTTATCCAAAAAAAAATCCCGTAATAAATAAAATAAAAGTCTTATCAAATTCATTTGTTATGCTTTTATAAAAATTCAACTTAGCTATCAAAATAAAATTTAAAACCAAATCAACCACTAGCAAAATTAAAAAAGGAATTAAAACAAAATAACCAATTAAAAATAATGAACTAGCTTTATCAGTATCACTTTTTAAAAAAACACTACCTGATATTATCAAACTAAAACAAATAATAGCAAAAGCAATAGTAATAAAAATTGTGATCAAATAACTTTTGCAATTTTTTTTCAAATTTTCAAAATTTTCTAAAGTTAAAACTGATTTATAATTTGAATAAATTGGTTGTTTATTTTTACTAGTTTTCATAAAAAATGAATTTATAAAATTTTTAATAATTTTACAAAAAAATATAAAAAAATGAAACAATTACATTACTTTTATTGTTTTGCAATTGTTTCATTTAATTATTATAATGTTCTAAACTATTATTCAAAAGGATTGTTAGTTGAATTAGTTGTAGTTGGTACATTATTTTGAATTTGACCATTATTAGCATTATTGGATTGATCATAATTTGATAAACTTGACATATCAACATCTTGTCTTTGAACACTTGTTGCTTGAAATAAAGGAAAAGTAGATAAACCAATTTTTGATGCTAAAACAATCTTTGGAAACATAAAAATTTCAGCATTAAAATATGAAACTTTTTGGTTATATAATCTTCTAGCTGCTGCTATTTCAGTTTCTAAATATTGTGATGAACTCATCAATTCTCTTACAAGTGAATCAGCTTTTAGTTGAGGATATTGTTCATATTGTACATTTAAATTCATCATAAAATTAGCAAGTTGATTATCTAATTTAGCTGTTTCATTTGAATCAGTTCCACCACTTCTATATTTTGTAACTAAAGTTAAAGTTTCCTTTTCATGCTTCATATAGCCTTTAGTTTGCTCTAATAACTTAATTAAAGTGTCTCTTCTTTTTGCTTCATTAACTTGAATATTACTTGCAGCATTATTAATCTGCATCTGTTCATTAATTAAATTATTTTTTCATGTAATACTTACAAATCAAATAATTCCTAAAGTAAAAATGATCAGCAAAACTCAACCAAATTTTTGTCCAAAACTTGCTTTTGCTTGTCTTTGAGTATTATCTACATTTGCATTAAAACCACTAGGGTTTTGTGGTAATCTTGTATCTACTAACATTTTAATCTCCTTTTTTAAAAAGAAACCTATTTAATAATTGTAATATTTTTTTTAATTAATTTAACTAAATAAATTTTGAACTTCTTTTAAAATCTTTTCAATAAAATCAATTTTTGTATCATAACGATTAGAAACAACATAACAACCATATTGGTCTAAAACCAAAGTAAATTGTCCTTCTTTATTAAACTCATGAAATTTTTTAATTATCTCGATTAATTTATCTTTAAATTCAAAATTTTCAAATCAGTCTGGATAGTTAATTCAAAACCCTAAATTTGCCATAGATTTTCCAAAATTTAAATCATCATAATATAAAGGATTAATGAAATTTCTGTTATTTGGTGTTATTACAAATCTAACATTAGTTTTGTTTTTGAAATAGTTAAAAGCTAAATGTTTTTTTTCTTGGAAGAAATAAAACCTTTCAAATGGTACATTAATGATTTTTGCACCTACATGAATTCCAACAACCAAAACTGGATCTATTAATCTTCTAGATCAAAATGAATTCATCATGTAAGATGAGTAAACTATTGAATTAGAAGTAGTTGAATTAAGGTGTTGAAACCAAATTGGTTTAGCTGGTTTTTTATTACAACAAAATCACAAATACTTATAATCTAAAAATCGATTCATAATATAACTCATATCAATTTTTTTAGCATTTTCAAAATCCTCAAATCCATCATCATGATAATTAGCAATCATATAATTATTTGAATTGTGTTTGTATCATTCACGATTTATTGCAGGTGCTAATAAAGGTAGTTGCATCATGCTTGTTAATCTTTGAAAATGATTGAATACTTGTATTTTTACCCTTGAAATTATTTCATTAAAATCAACATTTCTATTGTTTTCTAAAACTCCTAAATTATCAATTGTTAAATTCATATTCAATAAACTATCAAAATTTAATGAGTTATTAAAAACTGCTATTAAAGATCCAATTTTAGAAAAGTTAAATTTAATAGTATTTTCTTTTCTAAATCACTTTAAATAATCTTCTTGAGCTTTTATGGTAAAAAATTGATTTAGTTTTTGACCAAGCCCCAAATCATTTTTTAAATCACCCCATACCTGAATTTTATAAGCTTTTTCAAAGTCAGGATTTTCAAAAATAAAATCTTTGCTTTTTTTATTCTTTCCATTAATAAGTGCATCAAAAGAAAGTTCAGGTTCAAAATTTGTATAAAATAAGAAAATATTATCATTTTCAATAAAAGGTGTCTTTTCAGTATGATAACCTGTTAAAGTTTCATATTTTGTAACTGTTCTAGTTCTAGTTTTTCCATTTGAATCAGTATAAAATTCTGTAGTTCTATAAGGAAATGATGCACTTGCTGAAGTAATTACATCTCTTCAAGCTAATCTTCTTGCAACAATATCATAAAAAGGAGTATTTTTGTATAAACCACCAATCCCTAATTTAATATCTATACTTTCTCTATTATTTAGTATTTTTAAAATTTCAGAACTTGGAATTAATTCATTAAATTGAAAACCAAACCTTTTATAACAATATCTGTATACATCTGATAAAGAAAAAGTAGCAACTGCTGCATGCATTAGATCAAACCGATTATTACATAATTTATCAATATGCATTTCTTTTTTATTTTTGAATTCTCTATACTCTTTGATAACTTTATAATTTTGTTTGAATTTTTTAATAAAAAATAAACCAATAATGATGATGAAAGAAAAAATTGTTAAAAAATGAATTCACATTCTTTTAGTGTATTTTAATTCTTTTTTCTTTGATATTATAGAAAGTTGTGATTCTTTAATTTCATTAGTTAAATTATTGATTTCATTCACTCTAGCATTATTTTTGCTGAATTGGATTTTAAAAAAATCATCAACAACTTCATTAATTGCTAAACTAATATGATCATAAAATAAATTAATTGGATTATTTGTTAGTGCTGAATGGTTAATTTGAAAATTTTTAACATTAAAATCATCCAAGTCTCCAAAATTTTTTTCTTTTTTCAAACTTTTAATATTTGGATTAATAATAAAGTTTTTTGATACATCTACAGCTGCAGCAAACATTTTAAAACCATCTTTATTTAAATCAAAATTTATATTTTTATACTTTTCATCATCCAAAATACCATCTGATTCTAGTGTACTTTTATCAACACTTTCAGCAGTGAAAGTTTCTTTTTCCTTTTCAATAATTTTTAAGTTATTTGAACTGTTTTGGTTATCTAATTCTTCTTGCTGTGAAATTAAATTTTTCTCTTTTTCATTCATTTTAAGTTAAATCCTAAGTATACAAAAATTAAAAATTAATTATATTAATTTTATATACTTATTTATTAAATTTTGATTAATTTTACTTTTATTATTTATCTCTTAAAG
>JAIDMU010000158.1 GCA_029050415.1 Malacoplasma sp. | reverse complement strand
CTTTATTACTATAAGGTTTTTTTGATTTTTGCTATATTTAAAAAGTAAATTTTGAGAATTAATCTGATATTTAAAAAATATAGTTTTTAATTTTTTGATTTTATAATTTTTATTTCCTATAATTATTTTGAAAAACTAAATAAAATTTTATATTTGTTTAAGTATTTTTAAATTTATACTATATTTAATTTTTGGAGAGCATATATAATGAAAAAATCATTGTTTAAAAAATTATTTTTGAGTTCTAGTGTGTTAGCTGCCTGTTCAATTTGTCTATTAACAAATTTAAATAATCATAACTTAACTAGTGTTACACAAATAACAAGAAATGACAATGTTTCTACTAATGTATCAACAGACTTTAATTCTGATCAAAAATGAATTGATGACATTAAAGAAGCTGCAACATCTGCTAAAGATAGTGGAAACATTCAAATATTTTTTACAAGAAACGCTTCTTTGTTGTATCAGCAAAGTTTAATATCACTGCTTTATTTGTTTGATAATACAAGCACTTCTTTTTCTGAAAATACAACATCAGAAAATCAAACAAATACAGGGGGGGGTATTGCTAATCAAAAAATTAAGCAAATTGCATACTTTGTTGACGACGCTGTGTATCAAACAGAAAATAGATTTGATTTTAGTGTTATTAAAAATAATGAAAATACTTTGTTTGTTAGCAAAACAAGTGATATTCCAACTGCTAGTGATGAAACTACCAATTCTGATACTCAAACCTCAACAGAAGATTCACCTTATACAACTGTTCCTAATTCTGAACAAATTGATTTAACCTACAATTACTATAAAAGTGCATTGGAAAGTGGTAAGAAAATAGATATTTGAGCAGCAGATTTAACTGTTAATTCATTGTTTAGTGGTTCTGATGCAAGAAAAGGATTTGTTAAACTATTGCCATATATAAATAAAATTTATATTTTATCTGATGGTAATGCTCAAACTGCAAATTTTATTGATGCTTATGTAAAAAGAAGAAAAGAGCATTATATAGATGATCAAGAAGCTGAAAAAATCTGAAACCAATTACAAGATAAAACTAAACCAGAAAATGAAAGACTAGAAATTTTAGAAAATAGTTCTTTATATGATTTTTTAAGATTAGAAAAATATATGAATATTTTTCACATTTTAGAATATACTCAATCTCCTTATTGAAATATACCAAGTGATAG
>JAIDMU010000157.1 GCA_029050415.1 Malacoplasma sp. | reverse complement strand
ATTATGTATTATCAATTGATTGAAAATGATTTAAAAATTATTTATTCTTTGTTAAAAAATAATAATTTTCAAGATTCATATTTAAGTGTTGAAAAATCACTAATTGGTGTAATTGTGGAAAAGTTAAAAAAATTTGATTTATCTGAAAATAAAAATTTTCTTACCCATGAAGATTATAATTTTTTGACTCAAATTACAAAAAACAGAAATTATTGAGTACATGAAAATTTCATTGAATTTTTGTATAATAACGATTTTGAAAATTCTAAAGAATATATTAAAAGTTATAAAAGATTATTAAAAGATAATGAAAGAATAAAAAATGTTTATTTAAATATAGAAAAAATGAAAATAGATTTGAATCAAAAAAATAAATAACCAAATTATTCTAAAAATATCAAAATTTGTACATTTTTATTTATAATGAAAGTGTTATCAGGCGGTGCTACATTTGTGGCTGAGATTATACGCTAAAGACCTGATCTAGTTAGTACTAGCGGAGGCAAGCGATAATATTTTAAAAATATAATATCCTTGAAAGTCTCCTAAAAAGAGACTTTTTATTTCCTTCTGATAACAGATAGGATGAAAAATGAACAAAAAAATTATATTAAAAACAATGTTTTTATTTAGTGGTTTAATAACTGTTCCAATACTTGCAATTTCTTGTGGAACAAACAGCAATCAAAACCATTATGTTTTTGCTTTGAGTACACCAGCGAATTTAGGTGATGCTACAAAGTTTGTAACAGATATACAACAAACTTTTAATAACCTTAAAAATCAAAGTGAATATAATGATTATAAAGATTTAGAAGACATTACTATTTCTGTAACCACTGTTGATGACAATAAAGCAAAAAAAGATTTAATTGAAAATGAAACAGCTGATTTTGCTTTCTTGACATCAAAAATTATTACTCAAGATAATTTTTATCAACAAGTTAATTCAAAAATTCAAACTTTAACAACTGCTTTTACTTTTGATAAAAATATTAATGATGAATATGTAAATGGAAAATTTGATGATACTAATCAAACTGATAATGATCCATTAAGAACAATTGCAAATGAAATGCAAAAAGCAAGTTTTGGATTAAATTATGAATATCCTTTTAGCACTTGAAAAGATGGAGAAAATGGAAAACCTTCAACCCCTCCTATATATGGATGAAATGGAATTAGATATAATGCATTTTATGATGAAAATAGTTTGATTTCAGGATATCGTGGAATGATTTTTTTGAGTGGAACAGAAGATAAAATTAACCAAGCTGTTAATGCTTGAAATAGTCAAGATTGAGAATCATTTAGAAATTTAGGGATTGTAGTTGGTGATGAAACAAGTGCTGGTACATATTTGTTACAAGAACAACTTATTAAAAAACATTTTAATAAAAACAATAATTGAACTTTAGCACAAGATAAAAAAGATAATCAAGAAAAGTATGATTTAGATTCTTATGGTTCTTCTAAAACCGCTAATCCCAATTATACAATTTATTTTGCTGATGAAGGTTCGTTTGCATGAACTCATAATGATGGAAAGTCTACTGATTTTTCAACTGAAGAAAATGGAAAAATAAAAATACTTACATCAACAAATCCTGCTATATATGATGTTGGTGTATTTAGTAAAAATGTAGACCAAAAAGTTGCAGATTTATTAAGTGAATCAATTGTTTATTTATATGAAACTAATAATAATTTATATGGTGAAGGATGAGGTTATAATGGTTATCAACTAATTAAAGATGTTGAAAAAGAAGTTATTACCCCAATGAAATTAGGTCTTGGAATATAGAAAAAATGTTAGAAATTAAAAACTGAACTGTTAAAAATTTTAATCAAGAAAACATAGTAATTAAAGATTTTAATTTATCTTTTAAAGAGAATGAATTAGTAGCTATTATTGGATCTTCAGGTGTTGGTAAAACAACTTTACTTAATTCTTTAGCTTTAAATGCAAAAATATTAAATGGTCAATTGTGTTTTAACAATCAAAAAATTGATTTAAAGAAAAAAAGAAGGTGAAAGAATTTTCGTAAAAATATTGGTATAATAAGTCAAAAAAATACTCTGATTGAAGATAGTAGTGTTTTTGATAATTTGAAATCTGTAGTTTCTGAAAAAAACAATTTTTTCTTCAAACTTTTTAGTATTATTACGAAAAAACAAGAGCAAGAAATTTTTGAAATTTTAAATGAACTTGGAATTCTTTCTAAAGTTTTTTACAAAGTAAAAGATTTAAGTGGTGGAGAATCACAAAGGGTTGAAATTGCAAAACTTATTATTAGAAAACCAAAAATAATTTTAGCTGATGAACCAACATCTAATTTAGATGATTTAAATTCTAAAAAAGTAATCGAATTGATAAAGAAAATAGTTAAAAAACAAAAAGCAATTGCAATTATCAATTTACATGATGTGAAATTATTAAAAACTAATATTGATAAAGTAATTGGGATAAAAAATCAAAAAGTTTTTTTTGAAAAAAAACCAAAAGAAATAACAGAAAAAGATTTAAAAAAATTGTATGAAAAATAATTTAGTAAAACAAAATCCTTTTTATTTCTTGTGATTATGCATTCACAACCGGCCTGCTTTGCACACTGAAACTG
>JAIDMU010000156.1 GCA_029050415.1 Malacoplasma sp. | reverse complement strand
GAATTAAACAAAGGTTTATTTATTACTTTTGAAGGTGCTGATGCATCTGGAAAGTCTACAGTTATTAGTTTGGTTTACAATTTGCTTGAAAATTATTTAGGAGATAAAAACAAAATTGTTTTAACTAGAGAGCCAGGAGGAACTCTAGTTGGAGAAAAAATTAGAGAAATACTTACTAATTTTGATGTAGATCCAAGAACAGAAGCTTTATTATTTGCAGCTTCTAGATGTGAACATGTTTGATCTTTAATTATGAAAGCAAAAGCAAATAAAAAAATAATTTTGTGTGACAGATTTATTCATTCGTCTTTGGTTTATCAAGGAATTGTTAAAAATTTAGGATACAAAAATGTTAATAAAATTAATCAATTTGGAATTGCTAAAATTAAACCAGACATTACATTCTATTTATCAGCAAGTCCTTCTGTTTTATTAGAAAGAAAGAAAAAGGATAAAAATAGAGATCTTTTAGATAGATTAGAAAATGAGTTTACTCAAGAAGAAAATTTAAGAAAAATAGTTGGTGGATATTTATCTATTTTTCAATTTGATAACCACACAAACATAAGAATTGATGCTACTAAACCTGCAGAACATTTAGCAAAAGTTATAGCAAATATTATTATTGAAAGAATAAAACAATAAATATGATGGAAAAAAATAAAAAAATATTTAAAAGTTTAGTTAGAAGTAAACCATCACCTTTACTTTTAGAAGAATCAAAAGCAAGTTTTGCAATTGAATTTGCATATGATTATATAAAAGCTATATGTTGTTCTGAATCTGAAAGTTTTTGTAATTCTTGTGAGGCTTGCTTAAAAATTGAAAGTTTTAATTATTATGATTGTTATTTTGTTAATGCATATGAACAAAATGTATCTAAAGAAGAAATGTCTAAAATAATAACTAATTTTTCACTTTCTTCTCTAGAAAAATATAACAACAAATTTTTGATAGTATATGGTACTGAAAAATTGAATAAACAAATTAGTAATATGCTTTTAAAAAGTATTGAATCACCTAGCAAGAATACTTATTATATTTTTATTACTAGAAACTACAATTCAATTATTAACACAATTAGAAGTAGATGTGTTTTTTATAAAGTAAATTCAGATATAGATAAATTTAAACAAATCTTAATGGAAAAAGAAATTGATGATAAGTATTTAGATTTTTTTGTATCAAACTTTTATTCTATAGGAGAAGTTTTAAAGTTTTATAAAAGTGAAAATTTTTTAAAAATAATAGAAATTTATAACATGATTTTAGAAAAGAAAACTTCTTTAACAAGTATTTACAAAGCAGTAAATAAATTTAAAACCCTTTCTTATTATGAAATTTCAGTTTTATTAATTTTGCTTGAACCTTTTGCAAAAAATGAAAAAAAAGAAACTGTATATTATTTAATTAATAGTTTAAAGTACAATATCAACAAAACGTTAGTATTTAATGAAATACTAACTCTTGTATAGAATTATGAATGATACAATTACTGCAATAGCTACACCTAATATAAATAGTGCAATATCCATTATTAGAATTTCAGGACCTAAAACATATGAAATAATTAGTAATTTAACAAAGAAAGATATTTCAAAAAATGGTTACACTTTTTCAAAAGAGTTTATTTTTGATAATAATGAAATTGTTGATGAAGTAATTATTTTAAAATTTGTTATGCCAAAAAGTTTTACAGGTGAAGATTTAGTAGAAATAAATTGTCATGGGGGGACTTTATTAACAAATAAAATTTTAGAATTAATAGTTGAAAATGGTGCGAGACTTGCTGAAAATGGTGAATTTACTAAAAGAGCCTTTTTAAATAATAAATTAACTTTAAGACAAGCAAATTCAATTAATAATTTAATTTTTGCAAAAACAAATTCTTCTTTAAATTTAGCATCACAAGGAATAATAAACTCAAATAATAATTTTTTTTTAGAAATTAAAGAAACTCTATTTTTTTTAATTGGAAAAATTGAAGTCAATATAGACTATCCAGAAT
>JAIDMU010000155.1 GCA_029050415.1 Malacoplasma sp. | reverse complement strand
GGGGCTCGGTCTTTTGTATTATTCTCACAATTTAAATATTTAATTTTTTTTTTTTTTTAATTTTTTTTTTTTTTTTTTTTTTTTATAATAAAAGTGTACTTATAGTTTTTTACTATTTCTAAGTCTTTTTATAAATTTACTTTTTGGAGGTCTTTATTTACAAATTTATGAAGAAAAAATTAAATAAAAAATTATTCTTTTCATTTCTTTTTGTGCCATTGGTTGTTTTACCAATAGGTTTGTCTAACTTAACCAATTCTAATACATCAATTTCACTAGTCAATAAATCACTTAATATTAATGAATCAACAATTGATACAAATATAAATTTAAATGATGCTTTACCAGTTGTTGATACTTCTATTTCAAGTTTTGGTGACTACATTGTTTCTTATGAAGATAATAATACTTCACCAGTTAATGTAGTAATTCCTTCTCTTACAACTAGTACTGATCAAACCAATACAAAAAATGGTGGTGCTACAGTTGGGATGACTGCAAACAAAAAAACCATTACTCTTACAACATATGCAGGTTTACTGCTTTGAAGCCATAAATTAACTGACAACCAATTACTTAAAGATTATTATAACACTGTTAATAATGTAACTGATATTAGTTCATACCAAGTAATTAATTTTGCTTATTTAGAAAATAAAAATATTTTGTTTGTTTTGTTTGGAGAAGAAACACAAAGCAATGATACAACTACTTTATCAAATTTAGTTGTTTTTGGATTAGATATTAATTCTGGTGCAATTGTTGTACCAAAAAATGCTAAACTAGATCAAAATCAAATTATTGCAAAAGCTAGAGACAATTCTGCTTTTATTTTCTTTAATTCTGCAGATCAATTATTAGTCACTTCTGGAAATAATTTAGCTAATATTAATAAAACTACAAAAATTATGAATTTTGATTTGGATAATGGATTTTCAAATGTAGCAAATAAAGGAAATGATGATGAAAATAACAATTTTACTTATACAAAATTAAGTTCAGTTGTAAAAGAAACTGATTACCTTTTAGGTTTTATACCAAGTAGTGTAAAAGGTGTTAACTTTAGTATTTGATTATATGATACAGTTTATGCTACTGCAAACCAAACTCCACAATTATCATATGCTATTAGTAATACAAAAACTGGTGCACCAGATATGAGTATTAATCAAGGAAGTAATGCTACTTTTTCATTTACATATTATGTTATTGCTGTAAGTGATGATTTTACAAATATTACTACTAATCTTAAAGTCATTAATACTGATGATGATGGAGCTAATTCAAGAGGTTTTATTAATAACACTAAGAATTTACCAGATTTTAATAGTATTTATAAAAGATTTTTTATTACATCTAGTACAACATCTGGTTCTAATACAACAGAAAAGGTAGGATTTTTACTTGATAGTTTTGATGACATATTTTCATCATTTGCAGTTTCATCATTTACTATAACTGGTGGTACAAATCCAACAGTTGATTATGGTGCTAATAAAGATACTAATACTATATATATGAATTATTTGAATGTTTCTCCCACTATTGGACCTAAAAAAACAGATTTAGATGATTCTGGAATAGAAGATAATGTTGTTGCAGATAATTGAAAATTTAATACTGTAGCCTTTGATGAAAAATCAAAATTTGTATATTTTAGTTTAAGTAGTGAAGAATATAGCTACTTAAACAATACTAAAGGTGCAGTCATTCCAGGTAAGTATTTAACAAATACAAGATATATAGATTTAAGTGATAGTGTTAAAAAAGCAAATAGTATTTCAAGTGATGCTTATGTAACTGGTAATCCATATACTTTATCAGATGTTAATTTTGATACTTATTCTGATGATAATAATATTTATTTAGCAAAGCAAGTTATTGATGGTAATGATGGTCAATGATTATGAAGTTCATTAGAAAATTTAACTGATGATACAATGGATTTTATTCCAACTGGTAAAGAACCCTCTGCTTCAAAAATTGATTTTTCTTCATTAACTTCTCTTGTAAATGATATTCAAAATTCAGATGTTTTAAATGATGTAATGCCATCAGTTCTAAATAATAATTTATCAAGTTTAGATGACTTTATAAATGATAAGGGATTAGCAAATACAATTAAATTTATAGGTGCTAGTGGAAATGATGAGACTGGTGAAATAAATTTAGAAACTAAAATTACTTATTCTAATAATTTTGGAGATAATATTCAAAATGGTTTAGTATCATATACTTCTTTTATTCAAATTTTAGGATTTTCAGTAAAAGATTTTTCTTTAGATTTTAAAGACAATACTGATAGTGCTGTAACAGATATTAAAGCAAAATATAGTGCTGAAAAGATTGTTGAAACAAATAATAAAGCTTTTGTTATTAACAATTTAATGGAAAATTTTACTATTAAAGATCAAAACTTTTTTCCAGAAGAAGAAGATGTTTCTTTAAAATTCAATGAAGATTCAAATAGTTTGGTAGTTGAAGTAAAAATACCAATTAAAACTAGTTTTGATGATGAAAATGGAATATTACCAGTTGGATTCCCTGAAAAGGATGCTGTCATTACTACAATATATAATGGTTTTACAGGTACAGAAACACCTCCTTTTGAAGTTTATCCCAACAAAAAAGATTCTGGTCAAAATAATCAAATTATTGGAAACAATTTAAGTCTTGGTATTGTAGCTGGAATATTGGTTGGATGTTTGGTGGTATCTGTGCTTATAGTTATAGCATTTATACTAATAAAAATAAGAGTTAAAACT
>JAIDMU010000154.1 GCA_029050415.1 Malacoplasma sp. | reverse complement strand
ATTTTTTAGTTAGATTGTATTTTAATTGTTTTTGTTAAGTAAGGGAAAAATGAAAGAAAGAAAGTTTGAAATTTTTGAAATATCAAAATATGAAAATTTAAAAGAAGTAGAAAAAGAATTGTTAGGTTTTATAAATGAAAATCCATATGCACTTTTGGATAATGATATTATTACCGCTTCTAAAATTCTTTATTCTAGTAAATCAAATATATCTAGACTTTCAAAAAAAATGGGTTTCAAACATTTAATTGATATGAAACTTTATATGCAAGCAACAATAGCATTGCAAGAACTTTATGATGTAAAAAAAGAAAATGATACAGAAAGTCGCATAAGTAATTTAAAAGCCTACAATATTTATGCAATTAATGAAACACTAAGTAATATTGATATCAAAACAATTAAAGATGTGGCAAAAGACATTAAATTGTCTAATCGTGTTTTTTGTTTTGGAATAGGAAGCTCATTTTTACCTGCTTATGAATTATCATCAAATTTAATGAAACTTGGAATAAATAGTACTTCAACAACTGATATTCATAATTTATTATTAGCTTTATCCCATTCTAAGTGGAAAGATTTTTTAATAATATTTTCAAAATCCGGGAAAGGTAAAGAAATTACTTTTTTACTAAAAATTTGTGAAGATCTAAAAATAGATGTAGCAATCATTACAACAAATTTAGATAATATGAAAGTTAAATATAAAATTTTAATGTCAGATTTAACAAAACATAAAAGAATTATTGCAACTTCATCAAAAATTTGTATGCTAGCTATTTGTGATGTGATTTACTATGAACTTTATTCTGCTGATGAATATGCAGATAAAAGTTTAGATATTGGAATTGATTTATTAGAACAATGAAAAAGATTTTCTTCTGATTAAAATTTAATTAACAGATTGAGAATATTTCCCAATTTGTTAATTTTTTTTATTATAGTTTTTTATTTAATCTATTAAAAAATAAAATTAGTATATGAGTAGGGAGAAAAATTTAAAAAAAATTAAAGGTAATCTAGTTGTTTCATGTCAAGCAGTTGGTGATGAACCATTAAATAATCCAATAGCAATTCAATTGGTTGCAAAAGCTTGTTTAGAAGGTGGTGCAAAAGTATTGCGACTAAGTCAATATGATCACATTAAATCAATAAAATCCATTAGCGGAAACACACCAATAATAGGACTAATAAAAAGAGAGTTTAAAAATAGTGAAGTTATTATTACTCCATCAATTGAAGATGTAAAACAATTAATTGATTTAAAAGTAGATTGTATTGCAATGGATGCTACTTTAAGAAAAAGACCTAAAGAAACTTTGCAAGAATTAGTAAATTATTGTAGAGAAAATGCACCAGATATTTTAATAATGGCAGATTGTTCTAATTTTGAAGATATTGAGAATGCAGAAAAATTAGGTTTTGATTTAATTGGAACAACTTTAAGAGGTTACACAAAACAAACTTCAGGCAATTCTAATTTAGAAAATAATTATGAATTTATCAAAGAAGTTTTAAAAAAAATTAAAGTACCACTGATAGCAGAAGGAGGAATTTGAGAACCCTATCAAGTGAATGATTTATTGAATATTGGTTGTTTTGCAGTGGTTGTTGGAAGTGCAATAACTAGACCAAAAGAAATAACTAAATATTTTTTAAATGGAATTGATCACAAAAAATAAAAATTAAGTTTATTTTTTTTATTTTTACTTAAAACAATAGAAATTAAAAATTAGAGGTGAATAAAATGAAATTTGAAAAATTAGAAAAATTACCAAATGATGGTTTTTATACAGCAGCTTCTTTATATGGTGTTATTAAAAATGAAATATTACTTGGTGGTGGTAGTGGATTTACAGTTCCATTAGCTGAAGGTGGAGCAAAACATTTAAGTAATTCAATTAGATTAATTGAAAATTCAGGAAAAAAATGAATAATTAAAGATCAAATTAAAGTAGTTAACAAAAATTTAGATTATAAATTTTGTAATGGTTTTAGTGCATTAATTGATAATTGTATTTATTATTTTGGTGGTTTAAAAATAGAAGGTAATGGTCAAATACAAGAATCTAGTGATATATTAAAGGTTTGACTTAATGCTGGAAAAATTGAATACAAAATATATGAAAATATTTTGCCTTACAAAGGTGAAGTTACAGGTACAACATACATTGATAATAAAGTTTTTATTATTTGTAAAAACGAATGTTTTATAACAAAAATAATTATTGATTCTGATAAAGATACTTTTGAAACAAATAAAATTGAATCAAAAGATTTTATAGTAAATGGTGCAATTCCTTGTTTTGTTAATGGGTTAATATATATAATTGGTGGTTACATTCCTTTTTCAAAGGACAATCCAAATTCAAATAATTTTTTAGAAACTCAACTTATAAAATTTGATGGTGCTTCATTTGTGCGAGAAAAAATTGAAAACATTGAAAAAGATCCTTGTGTATTTTTAGGGGGTTCAGCACTTACTGTTGGTAATAAAGTTTTAATAGTAGGTGGAGTTAATAAAAAATGTTTTCAAGAAGCAATTCATAATTTGTCTACTTTAAAAGATAATGAATTAGCAGAATATAAAAAAGTTTACTTTAATAATTCTGTTGAGTGATTCAACTTTAATAAAAAATTACTTTCTTTAGATTTAGATTCTAAAGCACTTCACAACATAGGAGAGTTTGATGTAGGATTTGCAGGCAATCCATCTTTTATAAAAATTGATAGCAAATATTTTATTTTAACATCTGAAATAAAAGCAGGTGTTAGATTAGAAAATCCTATTAAATTTGAACTATAATATTATGTATTTAAATTTTTGTAATGAACAAATTTATTATAGTTATGAAAATAACTCAAAACCCATTGTTGTTTTCATTCATGGACTAGGTGGTAAAGCTATTTATGGTGAAGACTTTAGAAAATTTAATAATAGAAATTATCAATTACTTTGTTTTGATTTAATTGGAAGAGGTAAATCTTCTTATAATCAAAATCTTTCATTAGAACTATGAATTAAAAACATTGAACATGTATTAGAAGAATTAAAGATTAATAGTTTTTATGTTTTAGCTCATTCTTTTGGATGTTATTTAACAGCTAATTTACTAACAAATAAGAAATTTAATATAAAAAATAGTTTGTTAATAACACCTTACAACCCATTTGTTGAACAAACTTCTAATTTTAGAGAAAAAATTTTAAAAATTTACCCTAATGAAATTAGTGAAAATGAAACAGAAATAAATTTATTAAATGTTTATGAAAAAGTAGACAAAAAAATAACTGAAGAATTTGAAATATTTAATTTTGATATCTATAAAAAAGACTTAAAAATAATGAAGAAATTTACAAGTCAAATTTTTCATGATGTAAATATGAAAAGTGATTATGAAAAAACAAATGACTATGAAATTGTAGCAGCTGACAATGATTTAGTTGTTCCTTATAGTTCAGTAAAAAAATTAGCAGACTTTAAAAATAAAAAAGCAATTGTTTTTAAAGGTGGACATGACATTATAATTACACACGCAAAAGAAATTAATGATTTAATTAATGAAATGGTAGTTAAATAAAAGTACTATGAACAAAGAAATTTATTTATGTTTTGATATTGGTGCAACATCTACAAAAGTTGCTTTAATAGATAAAAAAACTTTGGAAATTTTAGAAAGAGATTCTTTTTTAACAAAATTAAATAATAAGTTTAATTTGGAAAATTTAAAAAACCTTATTTATAAAAAAATAAATAATGTTTTAAAAAAGTATAAAATTTTAGGAATCGGAATTGCATCAACTGGTAGTGTAAATATGGATACAGGTGAAATTATTTACACTAATGACCAAATGCTAGGATATGCTGGAACAAATTGAAAAAAATTAATTTCTAATGAGTATTCAATTGAAACAATAGTTTTAAATGATGTTAAAGCAGCAGGAATAGCAGAATTTAGCATTAGAAAAGCAAAATCTGGAGTTTTAGTAACATTGGGTTCTGGATTTGCTGCAACAATTTTTATTAATAATAATTTATATAAGGGTGTTAATTTTTCAGCAGGAGAAATTGGACAAATGGTTTGACCTTATGATAATAATGAAACTGTTGATACAGCATGTTCTGTTGTAATTGCTACAAATAAAATTAGAACACTAATTAATGATGATAGTTTTAGATTATCTGAAGATGTAAAAATTTTAAATAATGATGAAGCTAAAAAAATTAAATCACAACTTATGTTCAATATTGCTGAAATTTTTAAAATAATTAATTATTTTTATGATCCTGAAATATTTATTGTTGGTGGTGGCATTTCAAAGTATCCTAAAACACTAGAAGAGATTATTAAAAATCTTCCAAAAAATTT
>JAIDMU010000153.1 GCA_029050415.1 Malacoplasma sp. | reverse complement strand
TTTTTGTTGTCTAGCATATTCTTTTTTAATTTTATTTTCTTCTGCTAATTTAATTGGTAAAATTCATTTGCTTTCTTCTTCATAATTTCTTTCACCTAAAGTAATAATTTTTTTTTCAACTGGACTTTTTCTACTATTACCTTTTTTAATATTTTTTACTTCACATTCAATTGCACGTGGTTTATCTTCAACACCTGTTTTAGAATTTCTAGTCACAAAAAGAACAACATATAATTCTCTAGGTTTTTCTTTTTTATATGTTTTACCTTCTTTTTTACATTCAATTTTTTTTTGTTTTTCTTGTTCTTTTTTTTCTTTTATTAATTTTTTTTGTTTTTCTTGTTCATCTTTTGGTAATGCTCTATTAATAACATATGGATCAGGTCTTTTAACAACATATGATTCAACAAGTTCTTTACCAACTTCACCATTAGATTTAAGAAATTTCTTAATAGTATCTCTAACTTCATTCCCTTCATGTCTTTTTTGCACAGCACCAGCTGTATTTTGATTTTTTTTTCTTTTTTTTCACCAAAAAAATATTCCAACAGGAACTAAAACAACTAAAAGAATTAGTAATAAATTATTGTCACCCATAATATCTTTATCAACTTTTTATCCATAAAATAATACAATATAATATTATAATATAGTGTTTAATGTAGAGGAAAATTAATGGCAAATATTAAATCTAATATAAAAAGAAACAAGCAAAATAAAGCAAGAAATGTTATTGTTCATTCACAAAAATCTGCAATGAAAACTCAAATCAAAAAAACACGTAATACAAAATCTGATAAAGATTTAAATCTTGCTTATAAAAAAATTGATTCTGCTTTATCTAAAGGAATTATTAAGCAAAACAAAGCTGATAGACTAAAACAAAGATTAGCTTTAAATAATAATAAGGCATAATAAAAAAACATAGATTAATCTATGTTTTTTTATTATCAATATTTCATTTTAAAAATTTAGCCATTTTTATTTTTTCAATATAATTTGAAGCTATAGGAATAACAATAATCAATATCAAAACTTGAATTGGCGCTTTTATAGATTCTTTAAAAACTCTTGGTATCAAATAAAAAATAACTCCATATTTTATAAAAAGTGGTGAATCATTACCATACATGTATTTATAAAACTCATTTGCAGAAATAGGACCTAGAAGAAAAGACATTAACACAGAAAGTATACAAACTAGAGAAATCAATCAAGAACAAAAAACAAAATTTCTAATAAATTTTTTGAAAAAAATAATTTCTAAAACATTGGAAAAAACTAAAAAAAAACTCATAACTCCTAAAATAATTCATTTAGAATATACAAAAAAAATTTCTTCTAATTTACTTTTTCCTTCAAAAGAAACAGAGCTTTTTGTAAATTCAATTAAAAAATAAATTGAAATTCCTGAAAAAAAGATTAGAAAAAAATCAAAAATAACAAAATCAATAATTTTTGATTTTTTATTTACTACATCTTTTGATAATCTTAGTCTACATAAATAACCAAAAAGTCCTGCTATAATTCCAACCATTGGTTCTTGTATAGCATATAACCAAAACCAAACACTACCAGACATTAATATACCAAGTGAATCAGTAACAAATCCAGCAACAAAACCATAAACTGGTCCATATAATCATCCAATGATAATTAGGGGTGTTCATGACACTGAAATAGAAAAACTAAAAATCGGTATATAAAAAGATGTTAGTTGCAAAATCATTCTTAAAGCTATTAATACCGCAAATGTTGTAATAGAACTGATATTGGAAAAAACTTTAAGTGGATATAGAGGAAAAAAGAATTCCATTATTTTTTGTTTAGTTGTTTTTTTAGATAAAATTTTATTCATATTTTCCTTATACTATGTTTTATTATTTTACATATATAAAGATTTTAAGCATAAAAAAAACTAAAAGTTTTCACTTTTAGTTTTTAATTTTGAATATCTCTAACTGATTTTTTTAATTCTTCCAATTTCATTTGTATTCTTTCTGCATCTAATTTAGGCGCATAAATTCAACATATAATAATTCAAATGATAAGAAAAAGAAATAGACAAATACTAGTTAAACTAATTCATGTACAAGCATCAAAAGCAGATTTTGCAATATCAGAATTTTTAACATCTATACTGACATTGTTATTTTTATATGTTCCCTCAGTAAATTCTCTTATTTTATCTAAATTTGGTATTCAACTAACCAAAAGAAAAATAAATGTTGAACCTAAAACTAAAATAAGGAAAATTACAATACATGCAGATTTTTTATCAAATGCAAATTTTTCATTTTCTGATTTTGGCTTTTTTAAAAGTTTATAACTTCATATGCCAAAATATATAATTGATAAAATTGTTATTATGTATGAAAAAATTTCACTTCCTGATACTACTGGAACAAATTGAGCAGCGGTAGAATTTCCATATCACAAATATCCACCATATTTAACTTGTTCAGATGTAACAATTATTTGCAACAAAAAAACAATAAATCACATTAATGATATTAGCACAAGTATTGATGACAATATAATCTTATTGATTACAAAGAATTTTGGTTTTGATTTGAATAAATAAAATTCACCAGTATCAACTAATTTTCTAAGTTCTTGATTAGCAATTATAGTTGCTTGTTGATCTTTTCAAGCATCATAAGACATATTATTTGAGTTTGGGAAACCACCCATAAAATTTGCAAAATTTCCAGTAGTATTTGTTGAATTTTTAAATTGATCATTATTATTAATTTTTTCTGCTTTAACAACTTCTTTAAAATCGTTATTTAAAAAACTTTTTAAGTCTTTTTTATAAGTATTTTTTAAAAAAACATCAAAATATTTTATTACATCTTTTATCTCTTCTGTTTTTTTAATTTCTTTAAACTCATTCAATGTTCCAATTGGTCCAACAGCTGTTACGTATTGAAGTGAACAATCACTAGATTTATTTAAATCTTTGATATCTATTAAATCTAATTTTTTCTTACTTTTTTTAGATTCTGCAATTTCTTGTTCAATTAATTTAGGATCAGATAATTTTTTTTCTAAAAATTTTAAAACAGAGATTTGATCTATAAAATTAGTCTTTAATAATTCATCATTTTCTATTAATTCAATAAAATTTTTATTTTCTAATAATTTTGATAAATTATCAAACTGTGTTTCATAAGTTTTTTTTAACTCTTTATAATCCATACTCACCTCCATTCAAAAGAATTGTCTTTAAATAAGTTGATAGTTGCTTGTTTTTGCTCAAATAAAGTATATTCAATTTTAACAAATTATTTAAAAATATATCAACTTGTGAAACATCAAGATTTAGAATTAATTTTTTTAACTTTTCAATTTGAAACATTTGTACTGAAAAATCTTGACATATTTTAGAATAGCTTTTATTTTCCAAATAATTTAACCGATATAACTTTAAAGAAAATAATTGAGAAACCATAACATTAAAAATTTCTAAAAAATCAATTTTTAAAGTTTCAAATAAATTGACTTGATTAACTATTTTTTCATAATTTTTATTAAAAAAATTATCAATCAATTCAAATACATTTTTACTAATATCTATAGTAATAAAATTATTAATTATTTGTTTAGTAACAACTTCATTTAATAGTGATAATTTTTCAAGTTCTTTTTTTATTAATAAACTATCTGGTTGAATGACTTCTGTTAAATATAAAAAGTTTTCTTTATTTATTTTTATGTTCAATTTTTTTATTAACTTTGCACAATAATTCTTTATAGT
>JAIDMU010000152.1 GCA_029050415.1 Malacoplasma sp. | reverse complement strand
CAGACGGCAGACGAGCTTGCCGCTTGTCTCGGGGGCGCGGAGATGGGTAGCAGAGACAGAACAATAACATTTTGTTCTTCAGTTTGATTTATTTGATTTGTTTGATTTTTTTCTTGATTTTCTTTTATTTCTTTTAGTGATTTTTTAAACAAATCATCACCATAAGTTTCAATATATTTTTTTAGAATGTATTTGATAATATTTATTTCCATATATAAATAGGTTAACTCATATCATTATTTTTTAATGTATTTTATGTATATTTCAATTGCTTATGTCTAATGTTTAAATTAATAATAACTTTAATTAAATGATTATTTTGTTGCAAAGGTAATTTTTTATCATCTGTGCATTTGAAAGAAAGTTTAAATGCGTTTTTTTAATATAAAAAGAAAAATATAGATGGTTCACTTTTCATTTTCTTATAAATGCATAATAAAATAATTAGATCATTTTATGTGTATTAGTTATTGTATGGATCTTTTTATTTTTAAAAAAAAGAAAATAAAAAAGTACTTCACATAAATTTTATATTATGTGCTGTACTTCATATTTCTATTAAGTCTATTTATATGAATTATATTCAATTGGTACTAATATGTATATAGTGTATTCATTTGCAAAATTTGTTGAAATTTTTTTATATTTATCATTTTGATTTAAATTTAATAAATCTATTATTGGCTTACCAGTATATAAAATACTCAAAAGTCTTTTTGATTTTCCTTTATCTTTAGTAGATAAGCAAGTTTTTGTACCTGAAACAAATTCAATTTTATAGTAGTTTAAAAAAATTTCACTTAAGTGATTATTTAATTCAATACTATGCTTTTCCTTAAATTTTGATAAAAAAGAATCTATTTTGTTATTTGCTTCTTTTTCTAACCCTGTATAAAAAATGCAAGTATTTTTATTACTGGAAACTATTTTACTTTTTAATTCACCATTATTATGTGAAGTAGAAAGACAATTATAAAATTTTCTTTCTATGTAAAAAAAATCAGTTTGAACATCTTTTCCTTTTTCTTCTATTGTTTTGAAATCAAAAAAATTACTAAATATAAAAAGATGAGATTTCTTTAAAAGTGACATAATAACAAATTAAATTAAAATGCTTTTAAAAGATTCAATGATATCTTTTTTAAGTATTTTATTGTTTTTGTCTGGAACATATTTATTTTTTCATGCTATTGTATCATGTGAAATAGAAACTAGGTTTCAAGGAGAATTTTTTAATAAATTAGATATTGTTTTTTTTAAATATTTTTTTTCATCATTATTTAATTTTTTTAAATCAAATTTTTCAAAATTAGAATTTTCATTTATTTTATATTCTTTTCTATAGTCAATTTCCACAGGACCATATTTTCAAGCTTCAAAATTTGGTTCAAAAAGGTCTTTATTAAAATTTTTATAAAATCCTCCATAGATAAAAAACAGTATCTTATGCATAAAAAGCTCACTTATTTTGTTTTCTTGATCATCTGATACCTTTTTGTAATGATATAAATTTTCTAGTTGATCATCCATTGAACTATTTACACCATTAATTAAATAAATTAAATTATTAAAATTTAACTTTTTCATATTTTTACCTACCCACAAATCATTAGATCAAATTTATTAAAATTAGTATATTATACACTTATATTTATATTTTAATATTTTTAAGTTGACAAAGTGCACTTTTAAAGTTGTTTTAAATTAAAAAAATTATTTATTTAAAACAATGTCATTAATTCCATCTAATACAAAAGTTGATGGTTTAGCATCGATTACATATTTAGCTTTATTTTTAATTTCTTGTGGAGCTGAATTTCTAGTAACACTATTTTTGATTAATTCAAACATAGCTAAGTCATTATCAGAATCACCAAAACAAATTAAATTTTCATAATCTAATTTAATTTTTTCATTAATTAAAAATTCTATAGCACTACCTTTGGTATATTGTTTCATGCATATTTCTAAATAACAAGTACTACATTTGATAAAATCAAATCATTCCCCAAATTTATTAGTTAAATCTTGTTTAATTTTTTCAAAGATTTGTTCACTATTTTCTAAATCTTTATGAATTTTAATTCCAACTTTATGAATCTTTTGGTAAGTTAGTTTTCTACAAATATATAAATCTAAATATTGGGTGTTTGTATTCATTCTATGAATTCATTTTCCAATGTTTTCATCAAAAAATTGGGAATCACTAATTAAGTTCATTGAATCAGCTATTCCATCATTGTGGCTATAAATAATCATTGAAAATTGATTATGATGGTTTTGTTTTAAATAATCATAAATTTGATCAAATACTTTTTCTTGTTTGTCATCAAAGAATTTGTTTCACAAAAAAACTTTATTTTTTCAATCATAGATTTGAGCACCAGCAATTCCAATAATGTAATCAATATTTGTTATTTTATTTTGGTTTAGTAAAGTAATCACATCTTTGCAGTGTCTTCCAGTTGCAATACTAAACCCAATATTAAAATTATTTAATTCATTAATTTTTTTAATTAAGTTTTTATCAAACCAAGGTCGATTATTAATTGAATCAGTTAGTGTTCCATCCAAATCAGAAAAAATATGTTTAAATTTATAGTTTTTGTTCATAAATGTTACTGTTTATTTTTTATACTTTTATTTTAAATAAAATAAAAATCAAAATTTAAAAAACATAATATTTTTATTTGTTGAATAAAAAAATAAAAAAAAGTGCAAATTAATGCACTTTTTAAAATTAATAATTAATTTCTTTTTACAAAATTGATTTTGTTCAGTTAAGTGTTCTTTTAACTGCTTCTTTTCATCCTTTAATTTTTTGTTCAACTTTTGAACTTGACATATTAGGAGAAAAAGATCTGTCAACTTTGTTCAAGTTCTTTAATTCATCAATTGATTTTCAAAAACCTACACATAAACCAGCTAAATAAGCAGCACCTAAAGCTGTAGTTTCAGTGTTAGTTGGTCTTTGGATTTCTAAGTTACTAATTGATGATTGGAATTGCATTAAATAGTTTGAATTTGATGCTCCTCCATCAACTTTCATCATTGTAATTTTTTTACCAATGTCTTTTTCCATTGCACTTAATAAGTCATTAGATTGATAAGCAATAGATTCAACAGTAGCTTTTACAACATGTTCTCTTTTAGTTCCTCTTTCTAAACCAAAGATTGCTCCTCTTGAGTTTGAGTCTCAATAAGGTGCACCAAGTCCAGTGAATGAAGGAACCATATAAACATTTTGAATGTTGTCTTTTACAAGACTACAATAGAAATCACATTCTTGAGCACTATAAATAACTTTCATAGCATCTCTTAATCATTGAATTGCACTACCTGCAACAAATACTGATCCTTCTAGTGCATATACAGTTGGTTGGTTACCAATTTTTCAAGCAACAGTAGTAACTAGTTTATTTTTAGAAATAATTGGTTTATTTCCAATGTTAACTAAAGTAAAACATCCTGTACCATATGTATTTTTAACCATTCCAACTTCTGTACAAAGCTGTCCAAACAATGAAGATTGTTGATCACCTGCAACTCCAGTAATTGGAACTTGTGCAACTGCACGGTTTGAAAACATTTTAGGATCAACAATTCCATAATTTTCAGAAGATGATTTAACTTCTGGAAGAATTTGTTTAGGAATTCCTAAAAGGTTTAAAATGTCTTCATCTCATTGCATTGTATTAATGTTAAAAAGCATTGTTCTTGATGCATTTGAAACATCAGTTGCATGAACTTTACCATTAGTTAGTTTTCAAATTAATCAAGTATCAATTGTTCCAGCTAATAATTTGTTTTGAGCTAGTTTTTCAGCAGCTTCTGGAACATTTTTTAAGATTCATCTAATTTTTGTTGCTGAAAAGTATGGGTTAATAATTAATCCTGTTTTTTGAGTAATTTTATCACCATATCCAGCATTAATTAATTCATCACAAAAATCACTTGTTCTTCTATCTTGTCAAACAATAGCATTATAAACTGGTAATCCAGTTTCTTTATCTCATAAAACTACAGTTTCTCTTTGGTTAGTAATCCCAACAGCTGCAATGCTATCAGATTTAATACCTGCTTTTGTTTTGGCACTTTGTAATGTTCCAAGTTGAGCAGTTCATATTTCTAATGGGTCATGTTCAACTCATCCTGATTGTGGGAAAAATTGTGTAAATTCAGCTTGTGCAATTGATACACTTTTTCCCTCTTTATCAAAAATAATAGTTCTACATGAAGTTGTTCCAGAGTCAATTGCAACAACATATTTTTTTTCTGTATTCATTTTTGTACCTCGTGTATTAGTGAAATACTTTGTATTTAGTTTCAAAATTTGCTTTTTGATTTAAAACTAATCCGCTTTTTGACAATAGTTTTTCTACATATAAAGCTATTGCTGGTGCTGATGCAATTGCTGGTGATTGCATACCTGCAACATTTAAAAAGTGATCATTACCTTTAGCAAATTTAATTACAAAATCATTTGTTTTGATATCAATTGGTCTAGATCCAGCTAATGTCATGATAGTTTTTGACATATCAATACTTGGAATAATTTTTTTTCCAATTTCACCAATATATTCAAATTTTTCTTTTGTAACTAATCTTGTGTCTTCTTTTTCAACACCTTCTTCTGCTGTTGGCCCAACTAAAACATGACCATCAAGCATTGGAGCTACAATTACACCTTTACCATGAATTGTTGGAACCATAAAACAAATTGAATTTACAATTCCATTTTGTGAACGGTCAAGAATACGGTATTCTCCTCTTCTTGTGGTTTGTTTAAAGTCTGGATAACCTGCTAATTCAGCAATTGAATCTGCATAGTGACCAGCAGCATTTATTATATATTTTGTATTAATTTTTTCATTGTAGTTAACAGTTACTTCAAATCCATGATCTAAACTTAAAATATCTGTAACTTTTGAATTCTTTTTTAAAATAGCTCCATTTTTTTCAGCTACTGCTAAAAATGCTAAAGAAGCTTGAACTGGGTCAATTGCTCATGATGAAGTACATAATAATGCACCTGCTACATTTGGATTAAGGTTTGGTTCTTTGTTTAATAATTCTTCTTTAGAAAGAATTTTCATATCAGAAGCCAATACTCCATTTGTTAATCCTCTTTCATAAAGCATATGAACATGTTCCATTTCTTTTTCATCAAAAGCTATAATTAAAGAATCAACTTGTGCTCTTGAGAAATCTAAATCTTTAAAAATTTCATTTCTTCAGATTTTATTTCCTAAAACATTTAGTTTTGCTTCGATTTTATGAGGGTCTGGATCAAATCCACCATGAATTACTCCAGAGTTACCTCTAGATGTTTCATCAGCAAAAACAGGATTTTTTTCTAATAATAAAATTTTTAAATTATATCTTGATAAACGGTAAGCAATAATAGAACCTATTATTCCTCCACCAATTATAGTTACATCAAACATAATTAATCCTTAAATATTTATATTTGAATTATGAATTAAATTAATGAGAATAATCCTATAATTACACCAGCAACCATAGGTCCTGCTACTGGAACTCAACTATATCCTCAGTCAGCAATGTTTGCAACTTTGTCTTCTTTTCTGAATATATTTACAAAAGATGCAAATACAATTCTTGGCATTAAGTCTCTAGCTGGGTTAATTGCATAACCAGTTGCAGAACCTAATGATAAACCAATTGACATAATTACAAATGTAACTGCTAAGTTACTTAAAGCACCTAAGCTAAATCCACCACTTTGTACATCAGCTTGAGCACCTGTTGGTAATTTATTAAATGCTAAAATAGCAGCTAATAAAATTAAAGTACCCATAAATTCATAAGAGAAATTAAAGATAGCTGCTCTTTCTTCTTTATTTTTATAAGCAGGAGCAGTACAGTGACTACCTCTAATTGTTAATAAATCATTTTCTTTATCTTTTAAGAATTTAAAGTTAATGAAATTAAGCACAATTTGACCAAAAATTGCACCTAGTAGTTCAAAAATTAAAACAATGAAGAAAGTTAAAGTAATAACTGCAGCTGTATCTGTTGTTTGAAGTGCACCAACACCCATAGCAAACATACCACTCGCAGGTATAGTTCCATCAATCATAGCAGGTAAATCTTTACTTGCTCCAATTGATTGCATAATAAGTACAGCTGGGTTTAGCATTCCACCACCACCCATTGCTGCAGAAATAGTTGCAGCTACAAATACAGCAAATCCTCATCCCATAGCGATTACAATTCACTTACCAGATTGGTTTGCATTCATTCTTTTCAATGAAGTTGCTGCACAAACTCCATTTCCAAGTAAAACAAGAATGGCTGTTCCAATAAATTCTGAGAACATAGCCAATCAATATTGCGTAACAATATCCATTTTTTTTATTTCCTTTTGTTATTTTTATATTTTCTTTTAGCAGTAATAGTGCTAAAAGGTTAGGAGATAGTATTTCTCCTACAATCTGAATTATAAATAATCAAACTCTATTTTTATTAACTTTTATAATTTTTCACTTTTTATTAACTAAAAAAATAAGAAATTATGCAAATAAAAACCTTTAAAAGATTACTCTTTTAAAGGACTTATTTTTTAAAATTTACCAATATATTATG
>JAIDMU010000151.1 GCA_029050415.1 Malacoplasma sp. | reverse complement strand
TATTTTTTTATAAAAAGTATTAAAAAAATTAAATTTCTTTTTTTAAATTTAATTTCTTAAAGTTTTATTATTAAATTCTTAAATAATTAAAAAAAGGAAAATTTATGTTCACTCAAATTAAAAATTATTTTGAATTTGATAAGCGTGGTGCTTTGTGAAAAAAAGAAATAATTGGAGGAGTATCCACATTTTTTGCAATGTGTTACATTCTTTTTGTTAATCCTTCTTTTATGTCTTTAGCACCTACTTCAGAAGGCTCTTTAATTACTAATTGGGGTAGTGACTATATTGGGGGACTTTTTTTAGGAACTGCTATTTCTTCTTTTTTAGCAACTTTTATAATGGGTGCAATTTCTAAAATTCCTTTGTGTCAAGCTCCTGGAATGGGATTGAATACTTTTTTGGCTTTTAATGTAGCTGGTCAATTTGGATTAGGTTATGAAAGAGCATTGGTTGTTGTAATGGTATCTGGAATTTTATATTTTGTTGTTGGAGTTAGTCCGCTAAGACAAAAAATGATGAAAGCATTTTCAGGAAATTTAAAAATTGCTATTGGAACAATGACTGGTTTATTTATTGCTTATATTGGTTTTTCTAATTTAGGAATAATTCAACAAGGTGTTTGAGGTGCACCATCTTCAGTGGGATCTTATTTTAATAACCCTGTTGTTATTATTGGTCTTGTTGGTGTATTTTTATTAATTGCTTTGCATTTTTTAAAAGTTCCATCACCAATTGTTATTTTTACAATAATTTCATTAATTATGTTGGGAATACTATATGGTGCTAATGTTTCTTATGATGTTGCTACAACAAATCAAGAAAATCAAACTATTATAACTTCTCATAGAATGTTAGAAGATGTATTTACTTTACAAAATTATACTGATTTTGTTAAATTTGGTGATGTTTCAGCTTCACTTTATCAAAGTAGTATTTGAGCAAGTACTTTTAGTCAACCGTTGTCTTATGTAGCAATTTTAACTTTCTTTTTTATTTCTTTTATGGATGCTTCTGGAACAATGTATTCAGTAGCTGCTGGAATGGGATTAGGATTAGAAAATGCTGATAAAGAAAAAAATAGCTGAAACAACTGATTTACTAGAGCAAATGCAGTAGAAGGATTTACAACAGCAGTTTCACCATTCTTTTTACAATCACCTGTTGTTTCATTTATTGAATCAAAAACAGGAGTTGCTTCTGGTGCAAAAACAGGAATTAGTGCTTTAGTTACATCAGTGTTGTTTTTAGCATCAATTGCATTATGACCAATTTTAAAACCTTTATTACCAATCAACATCTATGATAGTGGTGGAAATTTAATTGGTGGTGTTCAACCAATTTCTGGTCCAATTTTAGTATTTATTGGTGTTTTATCAATATCTCATTTAAAAGATTTTAAATGAAAAGGAAATCCAGCAGATATACCAATGTTATTATTTACAATTATTATGGGTGTAATTGGATATTCAATTTCTAATGGTATTTCTTGAGGTATTATTGTATATAGTTTTACAAGTTTAATTTATAGTTTATCAAGATTTGTATCTGAAGATATTATTAAAAAGAAAAAATATAAAAGTTTTATTGAAAAAGAAGAGAAACAAGCAAAAGAAACTAACCACTCAACTAATTTAAATATCAAATCTTATTGGCAAATTTTTAAATCAAAAACCAATAATGAATTTAATGGAGTTATTTTAATAACTAGCAGTTTTGCATTAATTTATGTAATTTTAAATTCATTAATTTTAGCTGGTGTTTTGTCTGCTTCATAATAAAAAAGAATCTATTAAGAGTTGTTTTCAACTCTTTTTATTTTGTATTTTTTCACACAAAATTTTATTAAATAAATGACAATTAAATAAAAAAAGCAAAAAATATTGATTATTATTATATTC
>JAIDMU010000150.1 GCA_029050415.1 Malacoplasma sp. | reverse complement strand
ATTATTTTTTGATTGATTTTTAAATAAATTCAAAATTTCAGAAAAAGATAAGTTTAAGCTAGTTTCATTTGCTTTTTTTAATTTTTTAATATTTTGTTCAAAAATTTCTATATTTACTAAATTTATATTTTTTTCAAAAAATGAACTTAAATTTTCACCTTTTTTTGAGTAGCTTTATTTAGTGATTTTTTCTATTTCTTTAATGACTTTTTCAACTTTTTCTTTTTCAATATTAACTAATTTTGTTTCTTCAAAACTACTTAAAAAAAGCAAAACAATAATCTCAATTGAAGGTTTTGAAACTATTTTATAAAATTCACCTACAATATTTTTTATTTCATTATTTTCATGTTCAAAATCATATATTAAAAAAGTTTTATTTATGTTTTTATATTGTTTTTTTAAACTATCTATCTTTGATGATATTTTTTTAGATTTGATTTCTCCTTTTAAATCTTCATACCTAATTTGGATTTTTGATTCAAATATTTTTTTTAAAAAAGAAATAAAAATTTTTTCTGTTTGACCTTCACAAAAAATAAGAATTTTTTTGCTTATAAATTCTTTTTTATTAGATTTATTTCCTTTTTTCTTTTTCATAAGTTTTAAAATTTCTCCATTGAATATTTAATATAAGGATCTGCTCCAAACTTACCTTCACTATACATTTTGCTTCAAGAGTTATTATCTCTAACATTAAAATCAGATAATCTAGAAATTGAACCTATATGAGATTCATTTAAACTACTAAAATATATTTCATCTTTTCTAAAAACTTCATTATCTAAAGTTAGTGTGTCATGACTATTAAAAAACAAAACAGCACCTTTTTTGTTTGTTTCTTTGCTAGTAAAAAGTTTAATTATATATCTTAATAAAGAAGTGTGAAGTGATGCATCTAATTCATCAACAAATAAATAACCACCTTCTTCTAATGTTTTATCTATATTAGAAATAAAAGCTATCATTTTTTGAGTACCTTTTGATTCTAGGGCAATGTTTAATCAGTGTTTGTCAAAATTACTATTTTCTTTTTCTAAAAACAGTGAAGTAAATTCATAACTATCAATTATTGGGTTTGTTTTTTTAAATTCATAATTTGAAATATTAAAATTTAAATCATTAAAGTATTTAAGCAGTTTAGCTCTATTTTTTTCCATATATTCTTTTGTTAGTTTATTTCAATAATCAAAATTATTAAAAATCATTTTAGCAAAATCAGTAACTACTATACTTCTCATTAATTTGCTAAAATTTTGTAAGTGAATATTTTTGATAATTCCAGCCAAAAAAGAAAAAATAGGAACAGTTGAAATTGTATTTATTTTTGAAATTTGCTTTATATAAAATTCTTCTATATTTAAAATCTGACTCTT
>JAIDMU010000015.1 GCA_029050415.1 Malacoplasma sp. | reverse complement strand
ATTTTGCACTTACAGTTTCTTTTAACAATCTTAAAGAACTATAAAACTGCTTATAATCAGCACTACCATGAGTTTTAACAGCAATTTTGCTTAAACCGATAACAATTGCACCAGCATTATTTTTATAATCAAATTTCTTTTTTATTTTTAATAAATTCGGTAAAGAAAATAAAAATCATAATCAACCAAATAAAGGTTTTTTTCTTGTATCTAATAAAGATTTAGCAACTGTTTTAAAAGTTCCTTCTAGTGCTTTTAGTGTAATATTTCCAACAAAACCATCAGAAACAATTAAATCAACATTATCACCTTCTAATAATTCTCTTGATTCAATAAAACCTATGTAGTTAATTTCTTTTTCCTTTTTTAGTAATTTATTTGCTTCAATATGATAATTTAAACCTTTATTATCTTCAGTTCCAATATTTAAAATTCCAATTTTAGGATTTTTTATCTTTCTAACTTTTTCAATGTAAATTTTTCCCATTTTAGCAAAATCCACAAGATCTGATGCATCACATTCTTTATTAGCTCCAACATCAATGAAATTAACTCCATTCCCTTTTCTTGTGGGCATAAATGGCATAAATCCTATTTTATTTACTCCCTTTATTTTTCCTAAAATAAGATATGACAAGAAAACAAAACAAGAAGTGTTTCCAGCTGATAAAACACCATCAGCTTTATTTAGTTTAACCAATTCAATTGCTTGATACATTGAACTGTTTTTTTTATTTCTGATTGATAAAGGATCATCAGTCATCAAAATTTCTTCACTTGCATGATGAATAGTAAATTCATTTTCACTTTTTAAATGCATTTTTATTTTTGATTCATCACCAACTAGAATAATTTTTACATCATTATTTTTTTTACAAAAATCACGGCATGCTTTGATAGATTCACTAATATCATTTTCATAACCCATTACATCAACAGAAAAAATCATAAAAATCCTTGAACATAAAAATTAACATAATTTATTTTAAGGATTTTTAAAGAAAAATAGTATAAAAAATAAAAAAACACAATTATTAGAAATTGTGTCATTAATTAATAATATTCTTTATAAAAAAATAATAGATTTTATTAAACACTAAATTATTTATAAAGTATTTATAAAATAAACTATTTCTTAAGCATTAGTTGAAATGCTAACTTTTTTATTTTCAATTCTTTGAGCAATAAATGCAGTGATTAAATATGAAACACCTATTACTGCAAGGATTGCTGGAGCAATAAAAGCATAAGCACATGGCTGTCATGCTGCTACTGCAATGAATAAAATAAAAGCTAAAGCTAAAATTGATGAAATAGCAATTTTATGAATTTTTTTCATTATTCCTCCCTAAAAATAATTTAGATTTAAATATATATAATTATAATTTGAATTTACTTTTTTAATTTAAAAAGCAAAATTATTTTTTGAATTTTTAACTTTTTGAATTATTTTTAAAACACTGTCATTGTCTAATAAATTTTTATTTTCAGCTGAATATGTAAATCCCTCATTTTTTGCATATTTTGGAATAATATGCATATGAAAATGAAAAATAACTTGACCAGCTATAGAACCTTGGTTGCTTAAAAAATTTATACCTCAAGGTTTCAAATCAGATTTTTCTATTTTATCTGCAACAGATTTTGCTAAAATCATTGTTTCTTTTAAATAAAAATCATCACAATGAACAAAATCAATACAATGTTTTTTAGGAATAACCAAAGTATGTCCATTAGCAGCTGGATTAATATCTAAAAAAGCCATTGCATAAGCATTCTCTTCAATTAAATTACAAGGAATTTCTTTATTAATAATTTTACAGAATAAACAATTTATTTTTGTGTTTGACATTTTTTCCTCTTTCATAATATTTAATTTTATCTTTTGTTGATAATTTGATTAATTTTTTTAAATTTGTTTTTCTTTTTTCTTTCACTAATTAAATTATCAATATGTGAAACTTCAGTATTTAACTTACTATCAATAACTTTTACAGTAACAGAACTAACATTAACTGGTGTAATATTTGAACTTTCATTTAAAAGAAAATCGTCTTTTTTGTTTAAGTTTTCAGATTTTAAAACTATTTTACTTTTATTATTTAAATCTTTATTTTCTTCTTTTGAAATTTCATTTTTTTTCTTATCAAAATCATTATTCATAATTTATACCTATATTTACTTTTAACTTATTTAACTAAAGAGTTTGTAGATGAATTAGTTTTAACATTAGTTAAATTATTGTTGTTTCTGTTAAATACTTGAATCTTTTCAATTTCTCCATCTTTAATATAAATAACTTTAGTTGCTATTCTAACAAAACTTGGTTCATGTGTAACCATAACAATTGTTGTTTTAAATTTTTTATTAATTTCTAAAAAAAGATCAATTATTTTTTTAGATGTTTCCCCATCTAATGCTCCAGTTGGTTCATCACAAAGCATTATTTCGGGTTGTTTAATTATTGCTCTAGCAATAGCAACTCTTTGTCTTTGACCACCAGATAATTCATGTGGAAACTTTTCTAACAAATTTTCAATATCTACAATTTTAATAATTTCATCAATATTTAAAACTCTTTTAGATTTTTCTACAAGCACTTGACCCATTCTTATATTGTCATAACAACTTAGAATAGAAATTAGACCATATCTTTGATAAATATAGGAAATGTAATTTCTTCTAAATTTTACTAACTCTTTGTCATTTATTGCATTAATGTCAACATTTTTAATAAAACAGTTCCCATTAGTTGCTTTATCAATTCCTGCTATAACATTTAATAAAGTGGTTTTACCACTACCACTTGGGCCTAAAATTATAGTTATTTCACCTTTATTTATTTCTAAATTTATGTTTTTTAAAATAGTAGTTTTAGATGATCCAAGTTCTTTTACATCTTTTTGAATGTTAACGCATTTTATTTCTACTTTTTCACTAGTATTAATATTTGATAAATTATTTTGAATACCATTGTTTTTACTTTTATTTTTTTGCTGTGAAAAATCTATTTGTTTATACTTATTTTTTCTAAATTGGAGTTTTTTCATTTTTAATCCTAAATTTAACCAGCACACTATGTTATGG
>JAIDMU010000149.1 GCA_029050415.1 Malacoplasma sp. | reverse complement strand
GTTCTAGTAAAATTGATTTGACTGAATTAAAACAATTGCTTGATAAGCAATTTAGTTTTTTGTTAACTGTAGAAAAATACAATCAAAAAAGAAATGAAATTTCTAAAAAAATAGGAATTTATATAAAAGAAAATAAAAGTGCTGAAGTTGAATCTTTAAAAAAAGAAATGGAAAGCTTAAAAAAAGAAATTGAAATTATTAATGAAAATTTAACTAATGTTGATAATAAGTTAAATTATATTTTACTTACAATTCCAAATATTCCACACGAATCTGTTCCTATTGGTAAATCTGAAGATGATAATGTTGAAATTAAAAAATGAGGAACTCCTACTAAGTTTAACTTTCAACCAAAAGCTCATTGAGATTTAATTAATCAATTAGATATTGGTGATTTTGAAAGAGCTACTAAAATAACAGGACAAAGATTTTTTATTTACAAAGGTCTAGGTAATAAATTAATGAGAGCTTTGCAATCTTTTACTTTAGAAATGCATGAAAAACAAGGATATTTAGAATTTGGACTTCCTGTAATTGTAAATAAAAATTCTCTTTTAGGTACTGGTCAATTACCTAAATTTAAAGAAGATTTATTTGCTTTAGAAAATACAAATTATTTTTTATCTCCTACTTTGGAAGTTCAATTAACAAATTATTATCGTAATGAAATTTTAGAAGAAAAAATCTTACCTATTAAATTTACAGCTAGTTCAATAAACTTCAGAAGCGAAGCTGGATCTGCTGGAAAAGATACTAGAGGAATTGTTAGACAACACCAATTTTATAAGACTGAAATGGTTAATTTAGTTCATCCTGAAAAGTCTTATGAAGCATTAGAGTCTATGACTTTGCAAGCTGAATCAATTTTAGAAGCTTTGAATTTACCGTATCGTAGAATTGTTTTATGTACTGGAGATATGGGTTTTAGTGCTACTAAAACTTATGATATTGAAGTATGATTACCATCATATAACAGTTATAAAGAAATTTCATCTTGTTCTAACTGCTGTGATTTTCAAACCAGAAGATTAATGATTAGATTCAAAAATAAAGAAACAAATAAAAATGAATTAGTTCATTCACTTAATGGAACTGGATTAGCACTTGATAGATTGTTTGCAGCTATCATTGAAAACTATCAAAATGAAGATGGATCAATTACTGTTCCAAAAGTTCTTGAAAAATATTTAGGTGTTAGTAAAATTAAATAATTTTTTTTATTTTATTATTTAATACATAAAACTTTATTATATATTATTTTTTTAAAATTATTTAAATTTTTTCTTTTTTAGATTGAAAAAAAAGATTCTTTTAAGATATAATTAATAGTGTGGTATGTCTCCACATATAAAAAAAGACTTAACTTTTTAATTTTATATATATTATTCATTAATAGGTAATTTTAGTTTTGCCGATTAAAACTTGTATAATTCATAAACTGTTTTAGTCTCCGTTTTTTACAGTTGATTTGTTGTAACAAGTTGCTTATCTCTTTCTAAAAAGTTATTAAATTATCTTCTGACTCCTTTCTATTGCTAATTTATGACTTGGATTTTATCTATTGATAATTAATTCTTATTTTTTCTTTTTTATATCCTCCTTTTGTCTTTTTTAAAAAAGGTTTGATATTTTCATTTTTTTGTTCCTTTGTTATTTTTTATATTTTTATCTTTGATTCTTTAATCTAAACCCTTTATTTAATGCATTTTTTAATTTGTTTGTTCTGTTTGTGGTTTATCTCCTTTCTGTGCTTAAAACTAGAATTATAAATATAAAT
>JAIDMU010000148.1 GCA_029050415.1 Malacoplasma sp. | reverse complement strand
CTGAAATTACATATGCTTCTTTCAATTGGTTGCCAATTGTCATAGTAGGATTTAAAGAAGTTAAAGGATCTTGAGGAATATAAGCTATTTCACTACCTCTTA
This sequence comes from Malacoplasma sp., assembly GCA_029050415.1. Taxonomy (GTDB): domain Bacteria; phylum Bacillota_I; class Bacilli_A; order Mycoplasmatales; family Mycoplasmoidaceae; genus Malacoplasma. The sequence continues at coordinate 5,625 of JAIDMU010000148.1, read as the reverse complement.
TTTTTTTTCACTTTCCTTTTTTAACATTTAATAGATTAATGTTGTCTAAGTTTAAAGTTGAGGCTTCAATTTTAGCTTTATCATTAAAACCAATAAAAGATTTTACTAAAACTGATTTTCCACTTCCAGACTCTCCAACAATTCCTACAATTTCTCCTTTGTCAGCAGAAATAGAAACATCACGAATAACTTTTAAATCACCATCTTTAGTTTTAAAAGTAACATTCAAATTTTTAGCTCTTAAAATTTCTGAATCAAATAGTTTTTCTGTTTTTATATCTTCTTTTTTCATGTTATCTACCTACTACTCTAGGGTCAATTGCATCATTTATTGCATTTGCAATAATTTGCATTGAAACAGAAAATAAACAAAACAATACTACTGGTCCATATAACATTTGTGGAACATTAGTTACATCATAAGTATCTTGTAAAATTTGACCAAATGTATTTGTATCAGCAGACTGCAAACCAACAAAGATAAGAGAAGCTTGCAAGAAAATAATTGCAGGAATTGTATTAACAAATCTAACAAAAATTCTTCCAGAAATGTTTGGCAACATATGTACAAAAATACATCTTGCTCTACTACCACCAATTACTCTAGTAGCTTGAACATATTCAGCATCTTTTGTTCTTATAATGTGCATTCTAACTAAATATGCAGGACTCATTCAGTTAGTTAATATTAAAGAGAATGCAAGTGAATCACTATTTATTGACCCACCAGCAGATTCACTTGATGACAGAACTAAACTTAAAACTATTAACAAAACAATTGTAGGAATACTACCAATTACATCTATAATTCTCATCATAACAATATCAACTGTTGAACCTGCAAAAGTACCAGCAATTGCTCCATAAATTGTTCCAATAATAATTGAAATTATACTAACTAAAACCGCTAGACCTAAAGAGCTTGCAAATCCAGCTCACATTTTAGTTCACATATCATAACCATTAATATCAGTTCCAATAACTGGATAAACATCATTTAATTGTGGAATACGATATGGGTGAATTGTTAAAATAGCTGAAGTTCCTCCTTGTAAAATTTGATAACTTACAATGATCTTTTGTGAATCTGGTAAATTTTGATCATATTTTTGCAATGCTTCAATTAAAACATTACTAATTTGACCTTCATAAGTATGAATTGGGTCCATTCCAATTAATCGTGGTGGTAAGCTTCTAATAAAAGTTGGTGTCACATTTGAAACAATTGGAGCAAAACTTGGATATGGAGAAACTAATGGAATAATAATAGTTAAAAGCAATATTAAAATAAGTAGGAATAAGAATCCAACAGCTCATTTGTTTTTTCAAAATCTTTTTAAAACTCCAACTAAAAAGCTGGTAGGTTTAGTTAACGTTTTTTCTAAAGATTTATTATATTTAAAACCAACAATTGTTAAATCATCACTTTTAATGTCAAGTTTTTTAAAATCAACAATTTGACTTTCCATTAAAGCAATTTTACCTAAGTGCTGATAATTAGCCATTTGTTTTTCCTCCTTCCAAATCATTTATCACTATTTTGTATCAACTAGATTGAATAACCAAAAATCTTTTGTTATCAAAATCATTTGCATCTTTTATAACTTTCATATTTAAAAGTTCTTGTAAATTTAAAGTAACTGCTTTCTTTTTAAAATCAAAACGATTATTGTTTTTTAAATAATTAAAAAACTGTGAATTATTATCAATTCAAATTGAGTTTTTATTTAAAATTTTTCTTCAATTATTAACTCAATTTCATCTTCCTAGTCAATTAATAGTTCTGTTTAAATATGAGAAATTATTTTTTTCAACCAAAACCACTCTTGGATCAATTAGTGGATAGCAGCAATCCATTAAGATATCTAATATGAAATAAATTAATCCAAAAAACACTATATTAAATAAAACTAAATTTATTTCACCATTCAATAAACCACTTACTAATAAATTAGCAGGACCTGTAACTCCAAAAAATCTTTCAATAATTAATGATCCACTTAAAATACCAATAAATTGTGGCGCAATTGCAGATACTAAAGGAATTCCTACATTACGATACATATGCTTAATTAAAATTTTAAATGTTGATTGCCCTTTTGATTTTGCTGTTTTTATATAATCTTGATTCATTACTTCAACTAATTCATTTCTTATGAAGTAAGTCAAAAATGCAGCTACACCAAATGATAAAGATAATACTGGTAAAATCATTGACTTTAACATTCCTTCTAATGTATAGTCATTATTTCCGGGTTGAATAAAGATAATTGGTATTCCTGTAGCTCCACCTATTTTTATAAGCATTAAAGCAAAAATAAATGAAGGAATAGAAATAAAAATTGTTGATAACACATTTAATAATATATCAATTCAACTGCCTCGATAAAAAGCACAAATAGTTCCAAAAACTAAACCTAAAATAATTGAAATTATTAAAGCAATAAAACTAATTAAAAATGTGAATGGCACTCTATTAAAAAATAGTTCTGGAATATTATTTGTTTGGTTAGCAAAATACATTCCAAAATCACCATGAAAAATTCCACTTATATATTCTCATCACCTTTGTACTACACTTTTACCATATGGTCCTAATCCAATTTGTGCTAATCTCTGGTAATATTCTTGATCAGTTTCATGAATATTTTTATTAAAACCCTGTGGCAGATAAGGAAGCAAACTAGTTAAAAAATAAACTACAGTAACAATTATAAAAAGTGAAATAAATGCAAAAATTACTCTTTTTAAAAAATACTTAATCATTTTCTTTACCTCCTAACCCAATTCCTACATCTATATATTCAATAATTGGTCTTGGTAATGAAGAACCACTATATCAGTTATTTTCTTCACTAGTTTTTATCCCAAAAGGGTTATAAAGACCCTTATAAATTTCTTCATATAGTTCTTTTTGAACTACAACATCTTTGTTGTTTTCATCTTTTTCTGTTTCATTTCAAGTATAAACACCATATGGAATTGCTGAATAAACAAAGTCACCACCTGTATACACAGTTAATGAAATGTTAAATCAATTAATAAATCCATTTATTCCAGCTCTAATAATTCTTGCATTGTCACTTGTAAAATCACTTAAAAATTTTGCAGTTAAAGGACTGATGGTATCTTTGGGATTTCCTTGGCTATCATATGGATTCCCATTTCAAATAGCATAATTTGATTGTGATGTTTTACTAGCACCTATATAACTAATTTTGTCTTGCATACTTGGGTCATTTAAAGTTGTAGTAGACAAATCTGAAGGAATAAGTGCTGATGATGTTTGACCATTATTAAAAAATTCATATAAAGCAGCAGCATTTACTGATGGAATTGATCTAATAATGTATTTTTGGACTTTATCATCTTTATTTAATAAATCATTTTTTCTTGCATCAAAATAATATTTATTATAAGAAAAAGTTGCTTCTGAATCTGTTAAATTACTTAAATAATATGGTGCAACTGATCAAAAATCTTTTTTAACATCATTTGAATTTGACCCATCTCCATAAACTTTTGAATAGTTAATATTAAAAGTACCATCACTATTTTTTGTAAAAGCATCACCAACTTTAATACTTTTAACTTTTTCATTTGTATTTGGTAATGCTCAAAAATAACCAGTTGCTAAATATTGATATAACAAAGTGTTTGCTTCTCTAACATAAACTGTAAAAGTATCATCTGTGCTTGTAAAATTATTAACATCATAATTTTGACTTGTAATATCTTTTTCAGCATTTTCATAGTTGTTAACAGTTTTTTGCAGATCTAAATTCATTGTATTTATGAAATATGAATTTTGTTGTAAATTTGCCATTGAAGATAATCAATATGCTTCAAAACCTCTTTCAAAATCTTTTCCACTTAAGTTTTGTTTAGGATTTCCATTTTCGTCAACTCATTGCATTGCAGTATCAATCTTAAATTCATATTTAACTGCTTTTTGTAAATTTTGAATTTGACTATCTGTAAAATTTAAATCATTTTCTCTTTTGAAAGTTTCTAGCAATTTATCATCTTTGTCATAAATTTTTAATTCTGTTGCACCATTTAACCTTCAATGATCAATTGGTTTAGCATTAGGATTATCATTTTCTCAACTACCTGTTGTTTCCACATTTATTAAAGAAATTTGACCAACATCATTTTGGTTTAAATAAGGTGTTGCTTGTCCAACTTGGTGGTTAAAAATTTGTGCACTTGAATCAAAGAATCCAACAGATGATATATTTCTCATAACTCCTCTTTCTGTTTTATTCATAGGAACATATTCACCAACTTTTTTTATTCCATAATCTCTTATTTGTGTACCCTGAAAAGGACTATCTCTAACAATAAGCTGAGGATCTTTTAACATTGGATCTCGATAATTAAATCCAGTTGAAGGAGTAGACATAAACAAATATTGGTCATCTAATACTTGAATAATAAAATTTGCCATATTTCTTCCTGTTTCACCTAAAAAGATTTGTGAAAAAAAGAAATCTGTTTTTAAAGAACCAGAATTTTTTTTACCAATGTCTTTAAAAGCTTGTTTGTAATCAAGTGGAATTTTAGAAAAATCAGCTTCAGTTGATGTATCACTAGAAGTGTATTTATTATATAAATTAAAATTTTCTAAATTTTTAAGTAAATCTAAAGCGGCATCATAATAACTTTGAGAATAATTATTAACAAAATAATCTTTATTATTTAAAACTTGTCTTATTCTGTCATGCAGTGCTTTCCAAGTGTTTAAATAATTTCCTTTGTTATCTCCATTTTCATCCATATTAAATCAAGCAGATATTCAAGTTCCTACATCATCATAATCAGCAGATCACAATAAAAATCCCATTTCTGAATTACCTTGAGTAAACCAAGAAGTACTTGAAGGATTTGCATTAGTTGCAAGCAATCAAGAAAAGTTAATTAATCCATCAGATAAAGTTGAATTTATTTCATTTTGAATTTGATTATACATAGCAGTATTTAAAGGACCTAAAGTTCCAAAAGGAGTTATGTAATCAATTTCCATTGGGTTAGATTGAGAAGCTCCATAACTTTTTAAAGCATTTATAAAAGATTCTTTTGATACTTCTAAATCATTAATTCCTTCATAATCTTTAATAGTAAAAGGTTTTAAAAAACTATATGATGTTGGAGTGTAAGTGTCAGAAGAATGTGAAGATGTAGAACCTGTTGTAACAATTGCTAGTCCTCCACCTACAACTGCTGTAGTTATAGCTAAACCAATACAAATTTTAAAAAATAATTTTCTCATGATTTTCCTTTCTAGTGAAACAAAAAATAAAAATTACTCTTCCAAAAAATATTTGTCAGAGTAATTTGTATAAAAAATGAAAAATAATATTTAAAATTTTTATAATTATTTATTTGCTAAAAAAATTACTCCAGTAACTAATATAAGATTATTAATAATACAATACTGTCTAATAATAGACATATAAGTAAAAAATTTAATAGTTCAAATGGTTGAACTATTTTTGTTATTTGATAAATTAAAAATATTAAATTTATTTATCTTTTTCATTTTTGTCCCACTATTTCAAACTTATCACAAAAATAAAAAAAAAAAAAAAAAAAAAAAAAAATTTTTAATTTAAAATTAAAAAA
>JAIDMU010000147.1 GCA_029050415.1 Malacoplasma sp. | reverse complement strand
ATATTAATTTAATGATTAGACCTGAAAATATAAATGAAAATATTTATTTAAAATTGTGTTTTGATTTTTATGAATTTTAAAAGTTATCCAAAAATAAATTTAATGCTGTTAGTTAGCAAAAAATCTAAAAAGAATAATTTGCATAAAATAGTTAGCTTATTTTTTTTAGTAAAAGATTCACTGTTTGATGAAATTTTTATAGATTTTAATACTATTGCAAAAAATGAGATTAGTTACTATGATTATAAAAATAAAAAAAATTTATTTTTGGGTGATTGCATTTTTATAAAAGCAATTAATTTGCTTAAAAAAAACAAAATAATTGAAGAAAATATTTTTTTTAAAATTTCAGTAAAAAAAAAATTGCCACTATTTTCTGGACTAGGTTCTGGATCATCAAATGCTGCATGTTTATTTTTGTTTTTGTTGAAAAATAAAAAGATAAAAATGAATAAAAAAACAAAAAAAACTATTTTAAAAATCAGTAGTGACTTAATGTTTTTTATAAAACAATATACATGTGCAAAAGTTTTTAATTATGGCGAAAAAGTAAGAAAAGTAAATTTAAAAAACAATATTAAAGTTAAATTATTTTTTAACAACATTAGATGCAGTAGCAAAGAAGTGTTTGATTATTTTGATAATAACACTTTGAATAAAAAAAATTATTATCTAAATCAATTTTTGTATTTTAAAATTATTAGAAACAAAAATTATAGGAATGATTTACAAATAAGTGCATTTAGTTTATACAAAGATTTATTTGTAGAATATGAAAAATTAAAAAAAGAAAATAACAAGGAAATATTTTTAAGTGGATCTGGTGGAACATTTTTTTTAATCCAATCAGACTAAAAAAATAAAAAAATTATGAAAAAATCAGTGATAGTTAGAACAAGATATGCACCATCACCAACTGGATTATTTCACATTGGAGGTGCTAGAACAGCATTATTCAATTATTTATTTGCAAAAAAAAATAATGGTGATTTTATAGTTAGAATTGAAGATACAGACATTGAAAGAAATGTTGAAAATGGAGTTGATTCTCAATTATTAAATTTGAAATGACTAAAAATTTTTCCTGATGAATCTCCACTAAATCCAGGTAATTATGGTCCATATATTCAAAGTGAAAGATTGCAAATTTATAAAGAAAAAGCAAATCTTTTATTAAAAGAAAAAAAAGCTTACCGATGTTTTTGCACTTCAGAAACTTTAGAAAAAAATAGAAAAAAATCTTTAAAAGAGGGTTCTACACCTAAGTATAATAGAGCTTGTTTGAAATTGACAGAAGAAAAAATAGAAGAAAAATTAAAAAGTAAAATTCCTTTTTCTATTAGATTTAAAACTGAAGACAATAAAAAGATTGAATGGAATGATATTGTTAGAGGAAAAATGAGTGTACCAACAAGTGCACTAACAGATCCAGTAATTTTAAAATCAAATGGAATTCCAACTTACAACTTTGCTGTTGTTATTGATGATAATGATATGATGATAAGTCATGTTATTAGAGGTGAAGAGCATTTATCTAATACACCTTATCAAATTGGAATTAATGAAGCTTTAAAAATAAACGAAAATATCATTTATGGTCATTTATCTGTAATCACTGATGAAACAGGAAAAAAACTTTCTAAAAGAAACATGGGATTAAAACAATTTATTGAAGACTATAAAAATATGGGTTTTTCTCCAGAAGCAATTGTTAATTTTATGTATTTATTAGGAATGTCTACAGAAAATAATAAAGAGATTTTTAGTTTATCTGAAGCAATTAAAAATTTTGATATCAATAAAGTTAGTAAATCTCCTACAACATTTGATTTTAAAAAAATGGAATGAATATCTTCTGAACATTTTAAAAGAATGTCAGATACTGCTTTTGTATCTTTTTCAAAATCATTTGTTAATATAGATTTAAATTTTTTAAAAAATAAAGAAAATGAAATCATTTTGTTATTTAAAAATCAGATTTCTTATGCTAAACAACTTAATGAATTAATTGAAGAGACTTTTTTCAAACCTGAAAAGTTATCTCAAGTTTTAAAAAAACATCCATTTTTATCAGATTCTAAAACTAAAGAAATTGTTAAATTATTTCTAAAAAAAATCAATGAATTGCCAAATTGAAACATCAATGAAATAGTTTCAATTATTGACACTCTTAAAAGTCAGACAAAAAAAAGCGGAAAAGAATTGTTTATGCCTATTAGAGTTTTTTCTTCACATAAAAGTCATGGACCTGAGTTGGCAAAAATTATTTATATTTTAGGAAAAAATAAAGTTATTGAAAATATTAAAAGTTTTTTAGACAACAAGGAAAAGTAAATGAAAGTATCAACAAAACAAAAAAATAAAAATGAAACTTTTAAGAAAAAACTTAATTACTATATTAAAGATCCTATTCATAAAGAAATAAATTTTTCAAATGATAAATGGTTAGCTGATTTTGCTTTTAGTTTTGAAATGACAAGACTTTTGGAAATAAAACAATTAGGAATAAGTTTTAAAATTTTTCCATCTGCTACACAAAATAGGTATAGTCACTGTTTAGGTGCATTTTGTGTTGCTAAAAAATTTGCTAAACATTTCATGTCTCAAATTTCTAAAAATGATAGAAAATTATTTTTATTAGCTGCAATGCTTCATGATATTGGTCATGGTCCTTTTAGTCATGTTTTTGAAAAGATTTCCAATATTAATCATGAACAAATGGGAATGGAAATAATTAAAAATCCTAAACTTCAAATTTATCATTTGTTAAAACAAAATCAAGTTAGTCCAGATAGTTTGATAAATGTTTATACTGGAGAATGTAAACAAGAATGAATAAGTAGACTAATTTCATCAAATTTAGATGTTGACAGAATTGATTATTTATTAAGAGATTCTTATTATATTGGAACATGTTTTTCAACTATTGATATTGATTTTTTGGTTGAAAGATCTGTTTTGTTAGATAATGATGTTTGCTTTACAAAAACAGCAATTAATTATATTGAAAGTTTTTTGCTGGGTAGATTTTACATGCATGATGATATTTATGCAAACAAAAATACATATATTTATGAATGGTGTTTGATAAAAATATTTCAAAGATTAAAAGAAATTAAAAATATATTTTATGAAAAAAGAAATTTAATTTATTTTTATGATTTTTATGAATGAATAG
>JAIDMU010000146.1 GCA_029050415.1 Malacoplasma sp. | reverse complement strand
GTTTTCACCATCAATTTTACTAATAAAATTTTTAGTAATTTCTAAATTACCATGTATGTTTCTATCAAATAAAACTATTTCAGCATTTTTTAAAAAAATATCCATATAAAAATCTCTTATTTATTACTAAATTATTTTAATATTGTTAAATGTTTTTGATAATAAAAAAAATAATATTTCTTAAAAATGGGAAATATTATTTTGTTAAACGTATTTAACTAAACTTCTTTTTTAGTTTTTTCTCATCTTGTTTCTCTTTCTTTACTGCACTTTAAACACATATAGTAGTTATCAATATAGAAAGTGAAATCTCCACAATTCATACATATATAAATCATATTATTCATTATTTTTTTTATTCTTTTTAGAAAGCACATATGATATGTATATTATTACAAAAATAAAAAATAGCATTTTAATCACCTTATATTAGTTTAATTATAATGTAAAAAATAAATTATTAAGTTCTTACACTAGCAACAATTTAATTTAATATTTTTTAATTATTGATTTTAGCTTTCCAATTTTAAAACTTAATTTATTAAACTCAAATTTTTTGTTCTAATATTTTACAAAATGTGGTATTATTCAAGTTGTATAAATTAAATTTTCATGGAAATTGACCATTTAATCATACATGTTATGAACTGTTTGCGATAAATAGTAAGTAAGAGTTTAAAAGTAGATGAAAATTATTGTTATACGTAACGTCATATCGCCTCCTTTCTAAGTGAGGTGATTTTTTTTGGTTTTAAAATGAAAAAAAATAAAAGAGAAATGTTTTTATTGAATAGATGCTCAAAAAATAACAAATTATTTGGGTAAACAAATAACAAAAAATAGACCTAGTTTATGTATCTATATAAAGAATATAAATCATGAAAAATATTATTATTTTTTACTAGGTACTTCTAAAAGCAAAAAAAGAAATTAGATCTAAAAATTTTACAAATTATTTTGTAAACATTAAAAAAACAAATATAAATAATTCAATTGAAAACACTAACTTTCAATCTAATACTATTTATGTTGTATCAGAAAAAAACTTGGAACAATTCTTTTCTAATAATTATTTTATTGGAAAGATAGGCAAAGAAGATTGAATATCTATAAAAAAATCAATTAAATTAGTTTTTAATGATGAGATAAGTGTCCAATCTTTCTTTTCATCTACTTATTTAAGATGAATTTTATTTCAACATGGGAAAAATTTTATATACATTGGATCCAGACATCATAAATCAAAAATAAAAAACATATTAAAGACTTCTATCAAAAAAAATATAAAAGATTCTTCTATTTTGACTAAAAATATTAACAATTCAAATAATCAATTAATGAGTAAATTAAAATTTGATATTAAGGATTTTAATAAAAAATAGTTAAAACAATAAAAAGTGCTACATACAACAAAAGAATTATGTTGAGCACTTTTTATATGTATAAAAAGAAATGTGTTTATATGAATGTAAACAAAAAATCAAAATTAGCTAAACATTATTAAAATGTGTAAATCAAAATAACATTAGTCTAATAGACATTTAAAAAATTTTCAAAACCTTTATTTAATTCCAATAAAAAAAGTGTTATCTATCCAGAGAATAAATAACACTTTAATAAATGAATAAACTTAATTTTTTTAAAATTTTATTTAGATTTAGCAAGATATACAAATTTAAAAAAGGAGTCAATTCATTTTGCGGCTATTAACCACATTATTAATTATAAAATAATTAGGTTCAGATAACATCAGTTTAATACCCATTTAAAACTACCATATTGAATTGGTTTTTCATTAATTAGGTTCAGATAACATCAGTTTAATACCCATTTAAAACCAACAATTCCAAAAACTTTAAATTATCCAAGGTTCAGATAACATCAGTTTAATACCCATTTAAAACTTAAATTTAGAACAAGAAGATATAAAAGAAGGTTCAGATAACATCAGTTTAATACCCATTTAAAACACAAGACACCCTTTATAACTCGGATAAGCTGGTTCAGATAACATCAGTTTAATACCCATTTAAAACAATTTAAGTCAGTTTCTAAGTCAAACAAAAGGTTCAGATAACATCAGTTTAATACCCATTTAAAACTGTTACATTCTCAACATTTTACCATTTTTAGGTTCAGATAACATCAGTTTAATACCCATTTAAAACACGAAGAAAATTATTTAGCAATTACATATCGGTTCAGATAACATCAGTTTAATACCCATTTAAAACAAAAAAGAAAACAATAAAATAATTGAAACAGGTTCAGATAACATCAGTTTAATACCCATTTAAAACATTACTTAGCAGTTAAAAGATTGACAAGAAGGTTCAGATAACATCAGTTTAATACCCATTTAAAACCTCAAATAAGTAAAAAACATCTTGAAATCTGATTTTTTGGCTGATTTTGCCAATAGTAGGTTGATTAAATCTACTATTTTTATTCTATTCTATAAATTTCTCAATAAAACTTTTATTTTCACTTTTTTGATTCTTAAATCTTTTCTCTATATATTTAACTAAGATATTTTTATCCAAAATTTCTAATGCATCAATTTTAAATTCTTCATTAATAAAATCATTAATAATTAACAAACACTCTGCATAAGTAAAGTCATTAACTCACTTTTTTAAATCATTTGTAAAAATAATAAAATTAAAATCATCTAAATAATTATTAACTATCTCTGTAATTGTTAGAACTTTATAATCGTTTATTAAAATTGTTTGCTTTTCATTAGTTCCATTTTTAATAATATTTAATATGTTAATAATGTTATTTTTATTAACATATTCATCTGAGATTTCAATGTAATTTAAAACTGAAGCCTTTTCAAAGTCAATTGAAGAAATGTCTTCAATATTTTTATCATCTAATGAATAATATTTACTAACTACAAAATCTTGAAATTCTAAATTGATTTTATGAATATCTTTATTTTTTAAATATTCATGAAAAATACTATTGTTTCTAGTATTAATAAAATCTGAAACTTTTGAAAAATGGTGAAAGTGAAAAAGATTTTTAGATTTTACTAAAGTATCACCAATTTGGATTTTACTATTTGATTCATTATTATTTAATAATTCTCTAATCATTAAATTTGGATCATCACAAACAATAACTTTTAAACCATTATAATCAAACTCAGTTGAAATATTGTTAATGTTTAATTTTAATTTGCTTTTTTGTGCACCACTTAATTTTTCAATGCTTTTAGCAATTCTTTCAATTCCAGTAACTTCAACTTCTTTATCTTTTGCAATTGATAAAGTTTTTAAATTCAAAATATTTTTCATTTTTAATCCTTAATTGAAATATACCTTTCTACTCCATTGACCTTTTCATTAATGGTTGAATCACCTCTTAGAAAAATCATATCTTGAAATTGTTTTTCAGTAATTGCCATTACTCTAATATTTCCTTGTGGTGGAACAAATTTTGAAATTTTTTTAACTTCACTTTTAAATTTAGTTTTTACATTTAAACATTTCATATAAACAGAAAATTGAATCATTGTATAACCATTTTTAATTAATAGTTTTCTAAACCTAGAATAGTCTTTATTTTCAGCATAGTTATTATTTGGTAAATCATACATTACTATAATTCTCATATACTTATACACTGACATTAATGTCTTCTCCGAAATATTCTTTTTTATCAGTTTCAACTTCATATGTATATTCAATACTTACATCAAAAAATGTTCCATTAATTAAACAATCAACAAACTCATCAATTGCATTATTTAGTTGTTGGTAATATCCATTTATCATAACTTTAAAATTTGCAATAAAATCCAAACAAATTTCTTTAATTTCAACAGTTAAATCATCAGTATTAAATTTAATAATATCTCTTTTTAAAAGTTCAATAACTAATATATCAACTACATTTCTAAATGGTTCAATTAAATCGCTTGCAAGAGCAAAATGGTTATAAACTGATTTGTGAAAAATTCCAATTCGACAATCTAAACCTTTTTTAATAATACTTCTAGCAACCATTCCATTAATAATTGTGTATCCAAAGTTTAATAGTTTATTAATTGTTAAATCATCTTGTTCACGGTTAAAACCAACATTGAAAAGTTTATGTCAATATATTTTAGCTATATGACCTTCACGATTGGTAATATCAAAATCTTCAATCTGATCTATGTAACTTTTAATATTTGAATAATCATAAATATTTATTTTATTTAAATAATTTAAATACCTTAATTGATTAAAACATTTTAACTGGATTATTTTTTTTCAAACTTTTCCTTTAAACTCTTCAGTTCACTTAATTTGTTCATTAAAAATTTTTAAAGTTAGCAAATTACCAATGATTGGAAAAACCATTGAAGATGGTAAATATTTGTTATCGCAAAAAAAGATACAAATATTATTTAAAGTTAATTCATTAATTAAATTAACTGAAACATTAGTTCTAGAATTTGTAAACAATACTACATCAATATCGCCTAAAGGAATTGAAATATTTGTGTCTCCTGTAATGATTAAATTATTAAGAAATAATTTTGTGTGACAGTTTTTGTTTATTTCTATTATTCTTCATCCCATTAATTTTCTCCATTAAAAAATAAAATTTAAAATTTTTATGATATATTAATTATGTCTTAATAGCGTTAGAGTGATTAACTAATAGTTATTAAGATGTTTAATACATAAATGGTTTTATTACTTTTAAGTAATCAGATAACATCAGTTTAATACCATTTAAGATAAGGGTTAATCCCGTACTTGCTCTCCATAAGGGAGAGTTTTTTATTTGTAACAAAAAGCAAGAGAATTAACTCTTGCTTTTTTTATAATCCTAAGTCTTTTTCTTCAATTATGCTTACATAACCAAGTTCATCAACTGTGCAAAAATCATAATTTTTCATAATAGTAGTTATTGCAACTTGATTTTGTTTTGAATCTTTATAAATTTCTTGAATGTCTAATTTGTGTTGACTAAAATCTCCACCAGCTATTCTTCTAATGTCCTTTTTATCATTTTTATTTATCATCAAAGTTCCTTTATGAATAATAAAATATTTGTCTGAATCCAAACTAATATCAAAATCTTTTTTTAATTCATCATATTCTTTTTTATTCACAATTCCCTTTAAGTAGTCGCTATAAAGATTAATTCTCATAGGAATAAGTCTATAAACCCCTTTATTATTTTTAAATAATCTTATTTCTTTTCAATCAAAACCTGTAAAGGCACCAAATTTTTCAGATAAAACATTATTTTTTGCAGGAGAAAAACTGGATATATCTTTAACTTTTTTAATAGCTGAAACTGAATATTTAAAAATTTTTCCATTTACTTCTCTTTCTAAAAAAATTGATTTTATTTTTTCAAAATCTTTTATTCCATTATTTTCACAATATACTTTCATATAAAGTTTGAATGGATTTTGTTTTTCATACTCTTTACTAGATTCTTTTATTTTTAATCCTTCATTATATGCTTTCATTAAATCATTTCATAGTTTTGAATCAGGATATTTTTTTTCGTTTTTATAAAATTCAATTAATTCTTCAAATTCATTTTTTTTACCTTCTTTTACTTTTGAAAAATCAATTTCTAATAGTTTAACTTTTTTATATTGATTGAATATTTCTTTGCCTTTCTCATCTCTTTCTTTTTTAACAGAAATTAGTGTATCTCCTCAAAAACCAAAATTACTTTTCTTATGAATTTTATAAGAAAATTTAACATTAAAATTTTTCACATTATCTGCAAGATTTTTTCAAGGAATATCTGAATCTGATTTCTCTCTTTGATTAAAAAAATTTAAATGTAAAAATTTACTTGTATTTTTAATTTCACCTGTTTCTTTATCAACTTCTTTAAAGAAAACTAACTTTCCAACATCTTCTTTACTGTTTCCTAAAATTGCACAAATTGTTGCATCAATTGCATGATGAGAATAATCTTCATCTCTATTTTTTTTAAGATTTAAAAATTTTTCAGATCTATATCTTTGAGTGTATTTACCATTAACAGTGATGATATTTATTTCATCATCTGATAAATTATTTTTAATAATAGATCCAGAAATTCATGCTTCTAAAGCTTGTTTTCCAATTCTACAAGCATATCTTGTATCAGCTAAATTTCTCCCAATAAAACCAGCACGTCTTCGATAATCATCAGATTTAACATCCATACACAAATTTTCAAATTTATTTTTATTATAAAACTCACCTTCAGTTAAAAACATTTCTTCTCACATTTTTTTAAAACCAAAGAATTTATTTCCTAAATATTCTCTTGGTGTTCTATTTTTCTTTTCTTGATTACTTGTTCTGTGTACTAAAACTTTATTGTTTCATGAATCATCATAAGAAATAGAATATGGAATAATGTGATCAATTTCTGTGTAATTTGGATCACTAATAACTAATTCAGGATCTAAAATTTGTCCAGTATAAACATCTTTTTTATTTTGTGAAAAAAGTAAATTTAATTTATTAATTATTGTTTTATCTTCGCCTTCATAACCATAGTTTTTCTTTGCTTTTTCTTTTCTTTCTTCGTTTGCATTTTTAATTTTAGTTAATAAATCTCTTTCATCTTTTGTATTTCATTCAGTTGGCATTTCCATAACAATATTTTTAAGATGATAAGTTTGTTTAGTGT
>JAIDMU010000145.1 GCA_029050415.1 Malacoplasma sp. | reverse complement strand
TTTTTAATAATCATCATCTAATTTTTCATTTTCTTAATTTGATTTATAGCTATTTGATTCAACATAATCTTCTTCTTTTTCATTATGTGAAAAATCTTTATAATCTTCTTTAACTTCATCATCTTCTAAATTGGTTTGTTCAGATACAATAAAATCATTTTTAGATTCTTCTTGTTTATTTTCATCTAATTCTTGATCTTGATTTTCTTCTATATCATTTTCATATTCTTCTTCATTTGATTTTTCTTCAAGCTCTAAAGAATCTTCATTAATAAAATATGATTTTTTAGGTTTAGAAAAAGTTTTACTTTCTTTTTTTTCTTCATTTTCTTTAACACTAGTTTCTTTTTCTTTAGTTTCAATTCTATTTTGTTTTTCTTCAGATAAAGTGTTGAAATTGTTTGTTTGGCTAAGTTCAATAATAGATTTTTCAATGTCTAAACATGAACTTGATACAATTAAGTTTTTACCAATTTTAGTAATCAAATTCATTCTTGATTCATTATCACTAATTGGTATTTCAGAAACTTTTAAAGGAACTATTTCATTGTTTTCAAGTAATAAATAAATTGTGTTTCTTCCACTCACAACAAAACCAGAATTTACCAAATATGGATTAGATTCAGTTTGTTGAAAAATTCTTTTTCCTAGTTTTGATCTACTTGTTAAAACAATGTCATTAATATGAATTCTTTTAGCACCTCTGTTAGATACAAAAAATAAAAAATTTTCATTTTTTGGAATAGGCACAACAAAACCAATACAGTCTTTGTCTTTTAAAGACATATTTTTTACACCACTTGCAGCTCTACCAACTATTGGAATTTCTTCAATATCATATTTAGTTGCAAAACCATTTTCAGTAACAGAAATCAATTCTTTGTGTTCTGGTTTTAAAACATAAGCACTTACAACTTCATCATCACTTGTTTTTAAACTAATTAAACTTAAATATTTAGCAGTTCTAGCTAAGCTTAAATCTTCTAAAGTAATTCTTTTAATAAAAGAGTTTCTAGTAGCTATCAAAATCTGTGTATCAATATTAGCATTTTTAGAAACAGCAAAAGCTAAAATTGTTTTTTCAAATGAATCAATGGTTATCAGTTCATTTATATGAACACCATTATCTTTTAATTTTGACATTTTGATTTTGTATGCTGGAATAGTAATTACTTTACCACGATTAGTTAAGCAAACTAAATAATCCAAAGTTGACATTTTGAACATATCAACTGGGATATCAGCATCTTTAATTTTAGTTTTTGATAAATCAAATTCTTCAATATCTTCACCAATAAACTTAATGTAGTTATCTCTTGTAACAATGCAAGTTCCATGAATTTCTTCAACAATGTCTGCTGTTTCTACATCTAAATCTTCAACTTCATTTTCAATTAGTGTTTTTCTTTTGTATGCAAATTGTTTTTTATAATCTTCTAAAATTTGAATAATATGTTTATTACGATATTCACTTGAATTTATAATCATTTCTTTTTCTTTAATAAATTCTAGTAAATCTTCATATTCTTTTTTTAATTTTTCAGTGTCATAAGAAGTTAAAATATACAATCTTAAATTAACAATTGCTTCAGATTGTCTTTCATTAACATCAAATTGATTTTGAATTTTAATTTTTGCTTCTTCTTTACTAACAGAACTTTTAATTAAATCTACTAAGATATCAATATCACTAATTGCTTTAATTAAACCTTCAATAATTTCTTTTCTAGCAAGCGATTTATCTAAATCAAATTGAGCTGCTTTTATCACAACATCATTTGCATGTTCAATAAAAGAATCAAGGATTTCTAGTAAACTAGCTTGAACAGGCTTTCTATTTTTAATTAAAACCATATTAGCATTATAAGAAATTTGTAATTGCGTTTTTTTAAATAAAAAAGTTTTAATAATGTCTAAATCTTTTTCAGTTTCAAATTCTAAAACAATTGCAATACCTTCTTTATCAGAATCATCTCTAACTTCTTTAAATCCTGGTAATTCATTGTTAAATTTTATTTCATCAAGAGAACGAACAATAGCAGCTTTATTAGTGTCAAAAGGAATTTCTTTAACAACTAATCTTCTAATGTTTTTATTGCTTCTAACTGGTTCTTCTTCAATTTTTGCTCTAATAAAGAATTTACCTTTACCAGTTTTGTAAATTTCATCAATAAATTCTTTACCTTGAATAATTCCTCCAGTTGGAAAATCAGGTCCTTTAATAATTTTTGCAATGTCACTTAAACTACATTCGGGTTTTAAGATTCTAGTAATAGTTCCATCAATTATTTCACCAGGATTAAATGGTGGAATATTTGTAGCATACCCTGCAGCAATTCCTGTTGCACCATTAATTAAAATGTTAGGGATTAAAGATGGCAAAACAGTAGGTTCTTGTTCAGAATCATCAAAGTTATTAATAAATTTAACGGTATTTTTGTTAATGTCTTTTAAAAGGGTTTGACCAAACTTAGATAAACGACACTCTGTATATCTCATTGCAGCTGGTGAATCACCATCAATTGAACCTTTATTTCCCTGCATATCAATTAAAGGCATATTATTTTTCCACTCTTGTGCCATTCTAACCATTGCTTCATAAATGGAACTATCACCATGAGGATGGTATTTCCCAATTACTTCCCCAACAGTTCTAGCAGATTTTTTATATGCACTATCATAAAAAATCTTTAATTCATTCATAGCATGTAAAATTCTTCTTTGAACAGGTTTTAATCCATCTCTAACATCCGGTAATGCACGATCTTGAATAATATATTTAGCATATTTACCAAAACTTTCAGACATGATATCATCAAGGGAACGGTTTCAAATTTTATCATTATTATTTGCCATAATTATCCCTCCATCTCAAAGTCTACATTATCTGTAATTCAATCTTTTCTTTTGCTTGAATCATCACCCATTAAAATAGAAACTCTTCTTTCAGTTAATGCAGCATCTTCAATAGAAACTTGAATTAATTGTCTAGTTTCTGGATCCATTGTAGTACTTCATAACTGATCAGCATTCATTTCACCCAATCCTTTGTATCTTTGAATTTCATAGTTTGGATTATCTTTTTTTAACTCATCAAGTTCATAATCTTCTCATACATAAAATTCTTTTTTATTCTTTGTATTAGTGAATTTGTATAAAGGAGGTAATGCAATAAAAACATTTCCATTTTCGATTAATTCTTTCATATAACGATAGAAAAAAGTTAATAACAAAATCCGAATGTGAGCACCATCAGTATCAGCATCAGTCATTATAATTATTTTGTTATATTTCACATCTGCTAAAGAAAAATCAGACCCTATACTTCCACCAATTGAAGAAATAATAGTGCTAATTTCTTCATTTTTTAAAAGATCTTTTAATTGTGCTTTTTCAACATTAATTACTTTACCTTTTAAAGGTAAAATTGCTTGGTACCGTTTATCTCTTCCAAGTTTTGCACTACCACCTGCTGAATCCCCTTCAACCAAAAACAATTCAGTAATTGTTTTATCTTTTGATTGACAAGGTGTTAGTTTACCAGAAAGAATTTTTTCTTTTTTCTGACCTTTTAGTTGTTTAACTTCTTCTCTTGCTTTTCTAGCAGCAATTCTAGCTTCTCTTGATAAATAAGCTTTTTCTATAATTGTTTTTGCATCTTTTTTGTTTTCTTCTAATCAGTAAGTAAATTTATTTTTAACAATATTTTTAACAACTGAATATGCTTCTTGGGTAAAAAGTTTATTTTTAGTTTGACCCTCATAAGAAATTAATCTTTCAGGAATTCTAACACTTATTACACAAACTAATCCCTCTCTAAAATCACTACCTTCAAAATTCTTTTCTTTCTCTTTTAGTAGTTTTCATTTTCTAGCATAGTCATTTAAAGTTTCTGTTAAAGCAGCTTTAAACCCAGTTTCATGAGTTCCGCCTTCTTTTGTTTTTACAGAGTTAGCAAAAGAAACAAAAGTTTCAGAGCTAGAGTCGTTATATTGAAAAGCTACTTCAACTTCAATCTCTTGTTCTTTACCTTCAATATAAATAACATCACTAATAGTTTTTTGATTTGAATTAATAAATTCAACAAATTCACTTATTCCATTTTTTGCTAAAAAAGTATCTTCTTTTCTAGTGTATTCATTTTCAAAAATAATTTTCAATCCTTTGAAAAGGAATGATGTTTCTTGAACTCTTTCAAAAATAATAGAAGGACTAAAACTGATGTTTTTAAAAATTGTAGGATCTGGTAAAAATCTTACAGTTGTACCAGTTTTGTTAGTAGAACCAATTACATGTGATTTTTGTTTTATTTTTCCACCATTTACATATTCAGATTCAAAAATCTTACCATCTCTTTTAACAGTAACAATCATTCAAGAACTTAAAGCATTAACAACAGAACTACCTACACCATGCAATCCACCAGACATTTTATAAGCTGAATCACTAAACTTTCCACCAGCATGTAAAGTTGTGAAAACTGTATCAATTGTAGACATTTTAGTTTTAGGGTGAACTCCTGCTGGAATTCCCCTACCATTATCTTCAACAGAAAAAGAACCATCACGGTGCAATGTCATTTTAATAGTGTCACAAACACCTGCCATTACTTCATCAACAGCATTATCTAAGATTTCTCAAATTAAATGATGTAAACCACGTTGGTCTGTTGAACCAATATACATTCCAGGTCTTTTTCTAACTGGATCTAATCCTTCTAGAACTTTTATATCAGACTCTTTATAACTACTCATACTACTTACCAAAAAAATAATAAAAAATAAATTTAAACTACTAAATAAATATAGATAAAAAAATAGTAAATTTGAAACAAATTATTACTAATCAAAAACAAACAAATTCATAAATTTTATTTCTGCTAAAATCAAGTTAAATTTAAAGATTATAAA
>JAIDMU010000144.1 GCA_029050415.1 Malacoplasma sp. | reverse complement strand
TTTATTACCTTAAATTAAGGAGATTTTATGGCTAAATATACAAAATTAGAAATTCTAAAATTAACTCAGTTTTGAACATTAGTAGTTGGAATTATTTTATTTATTATTGATTCAATTTTAGCAATTGCTGGTGTTAATCCAGTTGGTGTTATTGTTGTATTTGTTCTAGCAGTTCTTTCAACTGCAGTAGCTGCTGGAATTTGATTATATATAAAAGTTAAAAAAACTAATAGAAAATTAACTCAATAAAATAAAAATAATAATTAAAAATAAAAAAAATCTCTTCAATTATTTGTTGAAGAGATTTTTTATTGTGTTTTGATTATTATTTTTTTTAATAATTAATTAAAACAATAAATTTTTGTATGTATGGTTTGTTTAAATATAAGTGCTATTACTACTTAATGTATTTCATTCCTAATGATTTAAGAATTGCTGATAATACAAAATTAAATGGTTTGTTTAAGTGAGGTAAGAAATAAACATCAGTGAAAGCAATTTGGTATAAATTTAATCCCAATTGAATTGCTAATGCTAAAGAGAATATTCATTCTGTGTGATTAGCATCACCAAATGAAAGAATTTGAGCACCAACTAATCTTAAAGTTTCTTCTTCATAAACTAATTTAACTTCCACTTTTTCAACTGTGTTCATTCATTCTGGTCTGTCATTATCTACATAATGAGCTGCTTTAACTTTTAATCCAAATTTCTTAGCAACTTCTTCATTTACTCCTGTACTTGCATATTTTAATCCAAATACACAAATAGCATTTGTTCCAACAATATTTGGAATCACAATATTTTCTAATCCACAAATTTGACTAGCTGCAACAATTCCTAATTTAACAGCATTAGTTGCTAAATCAATGTTACGGTAAGTTTTTGTAGATGCTTCATAAATAGCTGCACATCCACCAATAGCATAAATATTTTCATCACTTGTTTGTGATTTTCTATTAACTACTAATGCACCATTTTGAACTTTTTTAAGCCCTGGTAATAATTCAGTATTAGGTTTGAATCCAATACATAAAATTACTAAATCAGCTTCAATTGTTTCTTTATCAGTTATAACTTTAGAAACTGCACCTTTGCTATTTGGAACAAATTCACTAACTTTTTGTCCTAAATGTAAAGTTACACCATTTTTTACCATTGCATCTTCTAATTTATTTGTAAAAGATTCATCATAATAGTTACCTAAAACTCTTGGTAAAAAATCTATTAAAGCAACTTGTTTTCCTTTTTCAGCATAAGCTTCTGCTAATTCAACTCCAATATATCCAGCACCAATAACTGCTACTTTTTTAATATTTGGATCATTTGCTTTTTCAATAAGTTTTAAAGCGTGTTGATACAATTTACAAACTTCTATGTTTTCTAAATCTTGATTTTTAAAGTGTAAATCTACTGGTCAACTACCTGCTGCATAAATTAATTTATCATATGATTCAGTTCTTTCTTTATTAGTTTCTAAATCAACAACTCTTACAAATTTTTCTTCTCTATTAATTTCTACAACATCAGTGTTCATAAAAATTTTTGCACCCATTGATTTTAATTCATCTGGATTTGAGTAAAATAAATCATTTGTATTTTTAACAACACCACTTACAGTTAATGCAATTCCACAACCTAAAAATGAAATGTTATTATTACGGTCAAAAGCAACAACTTCTGCATTTGGATTGATAGATAATAAAGTTCTAATAGCTGATGTACCTGCATGGTTAATTCCAACTACTACTATTTTCATATTAACTCCTATAAACTTTTATAAATTAAATAAAATTATTATCATTAATTTGTTGAAATTTAATTTAGATTAAAAACCCCAACACCCATTATTTTAAATCTAATTTATTTGAATATTTCAATTATTTTAAATACTGTTTGTTAGCCAGCAATCTTATAGTAAAAATAAGTTTATTTATTCTATCTTTTGACTAAAAATAAATTAATTATTTTTTATGTCTGAATATAGCTGAGTTATTTCTTTAAAGATTTTTTTATTATTTTCTTTTTTTCACTTTTTGTATAAAAGATTATAAACAAAACTACTTAAATAGTATTTTAAGTCTATATCTGAAATTTTCATTAAATATTCCAAACACTTAAAATAATCTTTTTTAAAATCTATTACAGAATCTATAACAGCTATTTTCCAATTTGAATATTCTATCCCTGAATAGATATCATTAAGTTCAGGAATTATGTAATTAAAAATTCCTCCTACACCAACATCTTCATCTTTATTTTTATCAGGGTGAGGGTTTTCGACTATTTTTATGTGCAGAACTAAATGCTCTAAAAGATTACAATAAACCAAACGATTTCCATGCTGATATTCAAAAGGATTTTTTATAGCATATTCACTTTCTGATAACATAATAGCTTTGTCTTCATCAATATGATGAATAAACAAACCTTCTTTACCCCTTTTAATTGAATTATTTGGGTATTTGCACAAAGGACTAGTAAAATAATTCTTTTTAATTACACCATA
The DNA here is from genome assembly GCA_029050415.1 of Malacoplasma sp. Taxonomy (GTDB): domain Bacteria; phylum Bacillota_I; class Bacilli_A; order Mycoplasmatales; family Mycoplasmoidaceae; genus Malacoplasma. The sequence goes on along the minus strand of JAIDMU010000144.1, from coordinate 2,057 downwards.
TTTAACTTTTAAATAATCACAACATTCTTCATAGTTAAATGTAAGCATTTTTTCAATTTCTGTCATATTTGTTAGTTACTCACTTTCAATTAAAGTTCTAGCTATTAAGTAATTATCATCATTAAAATTAACTTTTTGTAAAAATTTAATTTTGTAAAACTTCATTGGAGATTTAACAACATCAAGTTCATTATTATATTCATCATAAATATTAGTAATATTTACAATTTGTCTTTCAAAATTTGGATAAACTACTTCAAATTTATTTTTTTTAGAAAAATAATTTCTTGATTTAACAATAAAAGTAAAATCATCAATTCTTTTTTCAAAATTAAAAGCAAAAATTTGACTAATATCTTTTTCTAATTCAAAATATAACATTTTTTCATATTGTGGTAACCCTGAAAATCATGCAGTGTCTGCTAGTCTATTTTCAGCTTTTTCCAAATCTGCTTTTAATTTATTTTTATCTACTGATTGATGGTTTTTATAGAAATCTATAAATTGACGATAACAATTTGCAACTGTAGCAACATAATGAATTGATTTCATTCTACCTTCAACTTTAAATGAAGCTATATTTAAATCTAATAGTTTGTCAAATTCGCAAAGTAATTCCATATCTTTAGGAGACATAGTAAAATATTTGTCTGTTTCATTGGCTAAATCTTTGTTAATGATTTTGTACTTTCAACGACAAGATTGTGCACATCCACCAACATTTGCATCTCTTAATGAAAAATTATTTGACATCATGCATCTTCCAGAATATGAAATACAAACTGCACCATGAATAAAGTACTCTATTTCAATTTCATTATTTAAATTTTGTAATAAAAGTTTTAACTCTTCATAACTAACTTCTCTACCCAAAACAATTCTTGTAGCATTATTTCTTTTTCAAAAAATACAAGCTTTTGAATTAGTTACAGATTGTTGAGTTGAGATATGAATTTCAATGTTTTTATTTAATAATCTAATAGTTCTTGCAATAAAAGGGTCAGCAACTATAACACCATCAATTTTTGTATCCATCATTTTTTTAAAATAGTTTTCAAAATTTTTTACATCAGCATTATGACAAATAATATTTAATGCTACATAAACTTTTTTATTAATCGCATGTGCATATTCAACTATTTCTTTAATATCTTTAATATCAAAATTTGAAGACCTTGCTCTTAAAGAATAAGCTTTAGGTCCTATATAAATTGCATCAGCACCATAATCTAAAGCATATTTTGCTTTTTCAATGGATCCAGCAGGTAATAATAATTCATGATTTGAACGCTTCAATAAACTCATAACATTATTCCTCATGTTTTTTAGTATGCAAAACATCAGTGTGATTTCCAAAAAAACCTGGAGAAATATCTAATTCACACTTCTTTTTTACTTCTTGGTAAATAATTTCTAACTGTTTGTCATTTAGATCATTTTTAAGAGCAAATTTATATGCTTCTAAAACAAAATCTAATGTTAAATCATCATCATGAACAAAAAGTGAATCAATTATTAATGCATCAATGTTCATGTTTTTTATTTCATTAATTTGCTTTAAACAACAAATATAGTAACCAGTTAACATATGTGTTCCCATATTGTCTTCAAAAATAATATTGGGAACAACTCTTTCATCTTCTTTAATTAACAAATAATCAGTATTATTAAATTTTGCTTTATTTACATTTGCATAATCTAAAAATGTTGAAATCATTTTTCAACGAGAATGCATAACAAAACCAAGGCCAAAACCTTTAATAGAAACATACATTTGTTTTTTATTGTCACAAATTCTTTTCATTTCACTTAAAGTTAATTCAGTAGCCAAATTAACTTTATGAATATTATTTTCTAAATAAAAATCAAATTGACCATAACTTGTAACTAATGTTTCTGGATTATAATGCAAAGATAAATTTAAATTTTTTTCATAAATAATTTGTGGGATAGCAAAATCAGAAAACATAATTAAATCTATTTTAAGTTCAGCTAGTTTTTCTAAAATATTTTCTAATTTTTCAATTTCTTTTTCACTATATAGATTCTGTGTCTTT
>JAIDMU010000143.1 GCA_029050415.1 Malacoplasma sp. | reverse complement strand
ATGTAAAATCATCAAACTTATTTTCCATAAAAATGTCACAGTCATAGCTTTCATAAAGTTTTGAAATTAAAATTTTTTGAGAAAAAGGAATAAAAAATTCATAAATTTTTTTGCCACCAATTATGTAAATTTCTTCTTCACAATTTCAATAATCTTTTAAAAAATCATTTGGATTTTGATAAATAATGATTTTTGATTCTAAATTATTTTTTAAAGTTGAAGAAATTACAATATTTTTTCTATTAACTAAAGGCTTTTTAATTGATAAAAAAGTATTTTTTCCCATTACAACAGTTTTATTAATAGTTGTGTTTTTAAAAAAATTCATTTCCTCTTTTATTTTTCAAGGGATTGTATTATTTTTTCCTATTCCTCTTTGCAAGTCTTCACATCAAATACAAATAAACATTAGTTAAATAGCTACCTTTCCTTTAATTGGTTCATGACTAATATAATTATTTAAACTAATATCACTAAATGAAAAGTCAAAAATATTTTTTATGTTTTTATTTAAAGTTATGGTTGGTAAATCTAATGTTTTTCTTTCAAGTTGAACTTTAACTTGATCTAAATGATTTTCATAAATATGTGCAACACCAATTGTATGAATAAATTCTTTAGCAATAGTATTTGTAACCTGAGCTACCATCAATGTTAATAAACTATAAGAAGCAATATTAAAAGGAACACCTAAAAATAAATCTGCACTCCTTTGGTAAAGTTGACAAGATAATTCATTTTTAGAATTAACATAAAATTGAAATAATGAATGACAAGGTGGTAATAACATATTCTCAATTTCTGTAGGATTTCAAGCAGTTACAATTAAACGACGAGAATATTTATTTATTTTTATTTCATTAATTAAATTTTTAATTTGATCAACCCCATTAAAATTTCTTCATTGCTTTCCATAAACAGGACCAAGTTCTCCATATTTTTTTGCAAAATTTTCATTATTTTTTATTTTCAAAATAAATTCTTGCATTGTTTCATTTCTAAAATCTTTTGATTTCTTAAAATTTTCATATGGTCACTCATTTCAAATTTTGACATCATTATCAACTAAATATTTAATATTAGTTTCACCTCTTAAAAATCAAATCAATTCATGAAAAATTGCTTTATATGCCATTTTTTTAGTTGTTAAAAGTGGAAAGTTTTTACTTAAATCATACCTAGATTGTGTTCCAAAATAAGTAATTGCTTTTACTCCAGTTCTGTTTTCTTGCAAAATTCCATTTTCTAAAACCAATCTTAATAAATCTTTATATTCTTTCATTAAATTGCTCTTTTATTAAATCCATTAAATTTTTAAAAATCATTGCTACTGTTAATTTACCAACCCCATTAGGAACAGGTGTTATGTATTTTACAACTGGAGCAACTTCATCAAAATCAACATCACCAACTACTTTATTATTGAATACACTAATTCCAGCATCAATTACAAATGCATTTTTATTAACCATATTTTTTTTAATAAAATTAGGAATTCCAACTGCACAAATAATAATATCAGCATTTGAAGTAATCTTTTCCAAATTTTTAGTTTTTGAATGACAAACTGTTACTGTTGCATTTTCATTTAGCAATAAACCTATTAGTGGTTTACCAACAATCAAACTTCTATTGATTATTACTGCATTTTTACCCTCTATTTTAAAATTTGATTGTTTTAATATTTCAATTATCCCATTTGCTGTACAGGCCTTTGGATAAAAATCAGCAGAATTTATAATATTTCTTGAAATAGCTAAACTTGATAAACCATCAATGTCTTTATATAAACTAATATTTTCAAAAATTTCATTTTTATCAAATTCTTTTGGTAAGGGTAATTGAATAATATATCCATTCACTGAATTATTGTTGTTAAGTTCTTTTATTTTTTTAATTAGTTCACTTTGTGAATTTATTTTTTCACCAAGTACTGTAACTTTAATTCCAAGTTCTTCACATTTTTTTACTTTTATTCCAACATATTTTTCACTTGCTTTATCATTATTAATTTTTATTATTACCATGTGAGGAACAAAGTCAGGTTTTTTGTTTTTTATAACTTCTAAATCTTTTTTAAAATTTTCAATAATCTTATTTGCGATTTCAACACAATTAATAATCATTATATATTTCCTTGTATTCTAATAAATAAATTGTAAATAAAAAAGATTCTAAAATCAGAATCTTTTTTATTCATGATCTTCCATAACAGTGTTTGCTTTATATAAACTGTAATAAAAATCTTTATTTTTTAATAATTGTTTATGTGAGCCAATTTCTTGAATTTCACCATCTTTTAAAACAATAATTTTATCTGCTTTAACAACAGTAGATAAACGGTGTGCAATTACTATTACTGTTTTATTGCTTGTAATTTTCATTAAAGCATTTTGAATATCAATTTCGGTTTTTGTATCAACTGAAGAAGTTGCTTCATCTAAAATTAAAATTTTGGCTTCTGACATAAAAGCTCTTGCAATTGATACAAGTTGAATTTGACCAAGTGATAAGTCACTCATCTTTTCTGACATAATTGTTTGGTATCCTAAAGGTAATTTTTTAATAAAATAATCAACATTTGCTTTTTTAGATACTTCAATTACTTTTTCCATTGAAGCATGAGTATTTCCATACCAAATATTTTTTTCTACACTTTCTGAAAATAAAAAAGGATCTTGTAAAACAATAGAAATATTTTTAAATAAACAATCTTGTTTAATATCTTTAATATTTATTCCATCAACCAAAATTTCACCAGAATCAATTTCATAAAATCTTGATAATAATGAAGTCATAGTGGTTTTACCACTTCCTGTAGGACCAACAATGGCAACAGTTTCATTTGGTTTAATTTTAAAACTAACATTTTTTAAAACTGGTTTATCTTTTGAATAAGAAAAACAAACATTTTTAAATTCTATTTCACCTTTAAATTTAGTTTCAATTTTTCCTTCATCAATTGCATCTTTTTCATCTAACACTCCAAAAATTCGATTTGATGCAACTGCTGTTTTTTGCAATGTTCCCATTAATCTTAATGAATTACTGGTTTCACCAGTTGCAATTCTAGCCAACAAAACAAAAGATGTTAATAGTCCAATTTCAAATTTTGGAAAGAAAACACTTAAGGTATTCTCATTTGACATTAAAAAAATTATTCCAATAAAATATAAAAATGCATACATAACAGTTTCTAAAAAATCATTTCATGGTCAAATTAAATTAAGTCTTGTTTCAGCGCTTCTAGATTCACTTGCTTGTGATTCATTAACTTTTGAAAATAATTCCATTGCTTTTTGTTCATAACCAAAAGATTTAACTGCTTTTCTACCAGTTACATATTCTTCAACAACCCCATTTAATCTTCCAACTTCTTCTTGCATTTTCATATACTTTGGAGTTGCTTTTAATGAAACTGTTAAAGAAACAGAAATTAAAACTATGTAAAAAACTAGAGTAACAAAAGTTAATAAAGGTGAAATAATTAATAACCCAATTAAAACCCCAATAATAACTAGTGGAGCAGTGAAAATATCGCCAATACAAACTGATAAGTTAATTGCTAAAGCATTTGTATCTGTTGTACCTTTACTTATCAAATCTCCTCTAGCTGCTTGTTCAACAATTTTAAAAGGCATTTTTCTAATCTTATCAAAAAATAATTGTCTAATACTGTATCCAACATTATATGTAATTTTTAAAATAATTTTTTGACTGATTAAATAAGCAAAAAAATAAAATGTGTAACCTAAAAAAATTAAAAGTGATCCAACTGCTAAATAAATAAAATCTGGTTCATCCCCTAAAAAACCATTTTGAATAACAACACCTAAACCAATAGAAGTAGCAACAGAAAATGTAGTTTTTAATAATGATAAAAAGATTGCTCCATAAAATGCTTTTTTATTTTTTTGAAGCATTAAAACTAATCTTTTAAAAATAGTAAAATAACTAAGTTTATTTTTCCCATTCATTTTATTCTCCTATTGTTTTTTGTGAATCATAAATTTTGTTATACAAACTACATTTTTTTACTAATTGACTATGTGTGCCAATGTCAATAATTTTTCCTTTATCTAAAACAATAATTTTATCAGCATCTTTAATTGTTTTAACTTGTTGGGAAACAATAATAAAAGTTTTACCTTTAAAATTATTTTTTATATTTTTTAATACTTTATCTCTTGTTAAATTGTCAAGTGCACTTAAACTATCATCTAAAATATAAATACCAGCATCTTTTGCAAAAGTTCTTGCAATCGAAAGTCTTTGCTTTTGACCACCAGAAAAATTATTTCCATTTTGAAGAACAACAGAATCATATTTATTCTCACTTCTTTCTATAAATTCATCTGCACAAGCTTGTTTTGCTGCTCATCTTATTTTTTCATCACTTGCTGATTTATTTCCCATTAAAATATTTGATTTAATAGTCCCAGAAAAAATAAATTTTTCTTGAAAAGCAACACTTATTTGTTTTCTAATATTGATTGAACTTACTTCACTGCTAGTTTGATTGCTAAAAATGATTTCACCTTTCTCTGGTTCAGCTAAATTAGAAGCAAGTAGAGTAATAGTAGATTTACCACTTCCAGTAGGACCAATAATTCCAACTATTTCACCTGGATTTACCTTGAAAGAAATTTTATCTATAATTGGTTTTTTATCTTCTGAAGTTCCATAAGAATAACTAACATTTTTAAATTCAATTGAAGGTGTGAAAGGTTCTTTAAAATCTTCTCCTTCAGCATTTTCCCTATTTTTGTTTAAAATTTCATTAATTCTTTCAATACATGGTTTTGTTCTATTAATTGAAACTAAAGCATTAGAAATCCCAAATGCACAAAAAACTGCATAAATTAGATAATTTGCAAATGCAATTACTTGTGACACATCAATTTTTTGACCTAAAACATTAAAATTATTTAAAGTTCCACTAATAAATAAAACTAAAATAATTGCTACATTTAGTATATAAAACAAGAAAATTATTCCAAAATAAATTGTAAATTCACCCTTATAAATTGACTTGTATCAAGTAAGATTATGAATATCAAATCTTTCTAATTGAAACTTTTGTAATCTAAAAGATCTCACAGTTTTAGTACCTGCAATATTTTCTCTCATAACTCGATTAACAGAATCTAATTCTTCTAAATTTTGACTATAATATTTTTTTGCTTTTTTATTACAAATAAAATTAACAATTAAAACTAAAGGAATTATTACTAAAAAAATAGAAGAAAGCATTCAATTTAAAACTACACAAAAAATTAAAGATCCAATAATAAGAAGCAAACTTTCAAAAAAGAACATAAAAACTATCAAAACAGTTTCTTGAAATTGGTATGAATCATTTGTTGCTCTTGAAACAATTGAAGAAACTGATAATTTATTAAATTCATCATCTTTTATTCATTGTAATTTTCAAAATAATTCATTTCTTAAACGTTGTACAATATCAATTGCAGATTTAATATGGAAAAATCTTGAAGTTATTCTTAAGAAAAAAGCCAAAGCAGTTGAAAAAATTATAATTCCAATTAATATTCCACCACAAGTTATAATAATGTCATTTATTTTTTCATAGTTATTCAATTGTATAAATAAACTTCAAAAATTTTTATTACTTATTTGTTCAGGTTTTACATTTTTATTTTGTAAATCTTGAAATAAACCAGTCATTATCGAAAGTAAAAAAGGTTGAAAAGCACTTATAATACTTTCACAAG